>JBAYOX010000286.1:0-2523 GCA_041678025.1 Aminobacteriaceae bacterium | reverse complement strand
CCCGTAAGGGAGGCTCATGCATAGTTTCAATCAGGCGATCAGGAGGCTATTCGAACCACTTGGTCATTAGAGCATCCATCTCACCGCTGCTCGTAAGCTCGCCAAGAGCCTTGTTGATGGCCTCCAGCAGGGCGTCCTCGCCGAGGTTCATCGCTATGGCCTTGCCCTCTCCCTTGATCTCCTCCTCGAAGGCTATCTTTATCTTGCCCGTGAAGTCCTTGTGGCCGACGTAGCTCTTGGCGACGGGGGTGTCCATGAAGGTGGCGTCCACGCGTCCGAGGATCACTTCGCGCACGCAGTCGTCGAACTTCTGGAAGGACTTCACCGTAACTCCTTCGAGAGAGTGCAGATAGTTCTCCTGAATCGTTCCGAGCTGAACGGCGACGATCTTGCCCGTTATCTCGTCCATGCTCTTCAGGGAGTCGTTGGCCTCGGCGGTGATGAAGGCGCTCACGGAGATCTCGTAGTTCTCCGAGAAGGCCACCCTCTTGGCCCTCTCCGGCGTCCAGCTGAGGCCCGCGGCGATGAGGTCTATCTTGTTCGCCATCAACGAGGGGATGAGGCTGTCGAAGGGCATGTCCACCCACTCGACCTTCTTGCCTATCTTGGCCGCGATTACCTCCATCATCTCGATATCGAAGCCCTTCAGTTCATTGTTCTCGTCACGGAATTCGTACGGGGGGTAGGTGCTCTCGGTGCCGACGAGAAGCACGTCCTTCTCCATGACGTTCCCCCAACCGGCCGTCCCTGCAACCACAAGCGCGAGAAGTGCCAACAGCAGTTTCTTCATCGTTTTCTCTCCCTTTCAGTATTTAGAAGATGGCTTGCCTTTTACCGCGTGTGTTCCGTTATACTTGGTTCAGCTTACACGCCCCGTTTTCCCGTGTCAATAGCGTGTCTTTCCTAAATGTTCGACGGAAGAGGGGCGAACTCATAAAAACTACTCTTGAAAAATCAGGGGTAAGTAGTGTAATAGAGCGACGGCGAAGGAGCAGGCCCCGTCGCCCGAGGAGGTAAAATAATGCTCTGTGTACGCGACACCGCGATAGGAAGAATTGCCATAGCCGGAGAGGAGGGCTTCATCACCCATCTTCATCTCCCGAACAGCACAGCGCTTCTCGACGGCTTTGCGGATAAGGAGAGCCCGGTAATAAGCGAGGCCTACCGTCAGCTTGAGCTTTATCTGAATGGCAGGCTGAAGGAGTTCACTCTGCCTATGAGGCCCGACGGGACCTCCTTCATGAAGAGGGTCTGGGAGGAGCTTCTCAAGGTCCCCTACGGCATGGTCACAACATACAAAGATCTGGCAGCAGCAGCAGGCAGCCCCAGGGCGGTCAGGGCAGTGGGCACGGCCAACGCCAGAAACCCGATAGCGATATTCATTCCCTGTCACCGCGTCATCAACACCGGGGGCAAACTCGGTGGCTATGGAGGGGGTCTCGATCTGAAGAGACGCCTGCTCGATCTGGAGGAGCGCGGCTCGGCTATGTCGCGGGGGTAGCGCGGCAACACCGACTGTGTTTGACAATTTATCTGTGCTGCAATAGACTCTGTGCAAATATTGCGCGCCGAACTATGAAAAGTGCGCGATCCGGCCGAACCGCAGGCGAAAGGGGTGGGTGAGACTGCCTTCCGGAAGAAGAACCGTGCAGGCCAGACGCTACAGTGAACGTGGCTCTCGGGTAGAGGGGCGAAGGTTAATACGCCTCTTGTCCCTCCTTGCGGCGGGTGCCCTTCTTTTTTTGGGAGCGGCCTCCTTCTCTCAGATCGAAGAGCAACCCGCTCCCAGAGAGAACGAGGAGCTGAAGGAGCGTATCTCCCTCCTCGAACAGGCGCGCTCCTTCCGTAGCGATGGTGAGCAAATGGAGCGGAACGGAGATCTTCTAGGCGCGCTCATGTCCTTCAAGATGAGCTTCGCCCTCTACCCGGATCCCCTTCTCAAGCAGGATATCACAAGGCTTACGGCCAACTCCCCGTCCTCCGGGAGCCTGGACCTTCAGCCATTACGCGAGGCGATCAACCTCCTGGAGGAGCTGCTGGCCGATACTGCCCCGCCTGAGGAGATGGAGGCGGAGGTGAAGGTGAAGGTGGATGTGTCGCCCTCCGGGCTTGAGTATGCGGAGGAAGAGGTGGAGGAGATCGTAGCCCGTAGCGGAGAGGCCGAGGCACCGCTCTACCCCGCAGTCTCCTTTCCATACGGAGCCGACGGTAAGAAATTTCAGTACATATACGGTCCCGCCATAGCATCCGACGGAGCCATTGCCATAGGCGAGAGTCTTGGCGAGGGCGGAGTCCGCATATTCAGCCAGAACGGATCGATCATGGCTGAATGGGGGAGCAGGGGCAGGGGGGAGGACGGCACCTTCAGCTATCCTCAGGCGATGGTCTTCGCCCATGACGGATCGTTATGGATCGCCGACGGTGGCCACATGGTGGATCCGCATATCCAGCACTTTTCCCGGACGGGAGATTTTCTCGGAAAGATAAGGGCGGACAGTCTGGCTCTAGGCCAAAAGGGGATAT
>JBAYOX010000285.1:0-2524 GCA_041678025.1 Aminobacteriaceae bacterium | reverse complement strand
TCTCTCCCTGGAAGGTTTCTCCACGAAACGCTCCACCTTGCGCCACACGCCTCGCCCCTCCCCCGCCCGTACATATCCGAAGCCGGTGTCTGGCCTGACCGGTGGTATGCCGAACACAACGACATTCCCTTCAAGGGCGGCCGATGACGCATTCCGAACCGCTTCGCGAAACAGGTCAAGCTCGCTGATTATATGGTCGCTCGGTGCAACGAAGACCACGCTATCCCTGTCGGCCCCGCACTCCTCCATCAAAGCCAGCATCCCGAGCGCTATGGCGGGGGCTGTGTTCCTCGGACACGGCTCCTCCACCACGAAAGACTGCGGTACTGGCACGACCTCCCTCGCCTGATGCAGGGCCATCGCTCCGAAGCGAACGCTGGACACCACCCTGGTGCGCTCCGGGCCGCCGAGCGAGAATGCACGCCTGAGCGCTCCCTGATATAGACTGTCCTCTCCTTCGATGTTCAGAAACTGCTTCGGCGATTCCTCTCTGGATAGAGGCCAAAGCCTTGTGCCAGAGCCACCGGCAAGGACTATGCTGTAGATCTGCGCCAACACATCACGCCCGTTCATTCTTTTTTTATGGCCGAGTCTCAAGAGTCCAGTATATCAGAACAGCAGAGAGGCCCTCCATGGTGCGAGGGCCTCTCGTAACTCTAACGCTGTTTACCTTTTTACTACATCCCGACTCCGATGCCTCGTTCCTCGTCCGTGCCGGGCACGAGAGAGTCGCACAGGGCGGCGCAGATTCCCGCAACGGCCATCGGGGTCTTCAGGATCGCCCAGACCATTCCACCCAGAGTCTGCATGACCTGGCTGTACTCTGCGCTCATGAAGAGCTCCTGGTTGTTCTCGACCCAACCGGGAAGGCCCAGAGCCATCAGGAAGGCGAATCCGACTATGAGCACGTTTCTCTGGCTGCCCATGTCAGCTCGCATCAGCACCTGGATTCCAAGTGCGCCGATCGTTCCGAACAGCGCGATGTACGCTCCGCCAATGATCGGCGAGGGCATGGTCGCAACAAGCGCTCCGAACTTGGTGACGAAACTCATGAGAATCAGGATGACCGCACCGGTGCGCACCACCCAGCGGGAGGCCACTCCCGTCAGGCCGATAAGACCGATGTTCTCCGTGTAGGAGGTAGTGCCGACCGAGCCGAAGAGGCCGGAGAGGGCGCAGTTGAACCCCTCGGCGCCGATGCCGCGGCTGATGGTGGCCTCGTCGGGGTCGGGAAGCCCCGCTGCGTAGGAGACCGAGTGGTAGTCGCCGATCGACTCGATCGTGACGGCGAAGAAGCCTGCCAGCAGCGCTCCGAAGGCCAGCAGGCTGAATTTGGGCGCTCCCCACGGCATGAATATGTCAAGCCGGTACCAGGGCGCCTCTATTACGTTGGTCATGTCGATATGAGCCGGATGACCCGCCGGGAAGACCCCTATGTGGGAGAGGCCGAAGCATATCAGGTAGGTGATGACGATCGACGACAGTATGGCGAAGATGTTGGCGTACTTGTTCTTACTCACCAGGCCAAAGAAGAAGACCAAAAAAACCACCAGCAACGAGGCGGGCCAGTAGTTTGCCGCGTTGAACTGAATTGCAGTTGGGGCCAGCGAGAAGCCTATCGCCATTATTGTCGGCCCTATGACGACCGGGGTTATGACCTTGCGGACGTAGCCGATAAGCCCAGTGTAGCCGATGACCGACTGCAGCAGGCCGCCCGCTATGAGACCACCGCCGATGTACTGCATTATCACGTTCGGCCCCATGGCGCTGTATGCACCGATTATCGTCATGACAGAGGGGATGAAGCTGAAGCTCGAACCCTGCACTATCGGCAGCCCCGATCCAAGCTTCGGGTGGGTCTGGATCAGGGTGCACACGCCCATCCCGAAGTAAACGCACGAGATGAGCATCGCGATCTGGGCCGGGGACATACCCATTGCGGGCCCGAAGATCAGGGGGACAAGCGTCGTCGCTCCGAACAGGGTGAGCACGTGCTGCGCACCGGCGAGCACCATGATCGGGAAAGCGGGTACGTCGTCCACTCCGTAAACCAGCTGTTTCTTTGCCATTTGAAAACCAGCCTCCTCACTTGGTATAGTCGACACAGCAACCGTCCGTGACTCTGGATACCGGGTCTGTTGCCGAACTCCGCAATTTTACACCTAGAGGACGTTAACGCAACTACTTCCACTCTTTTACGGCGTTCTTGTAGGACTGCTCCAGGGCGTACGGGTACTCCCAGATGTCCGTCTCGCCCCGTTTTTTCTCCTGTATCGCCTTGTAAACTCGTTCGCGTCCGGTGGGGTAGGTGTGAATCCTTATGCCAAGTGCGTCGAAGAGTGCGTTGTTTATCGCAGGCGCTGGCGAGATCATCGAGTGCTCTGCCACCCCCCTGTTTCCGTAAGGGGAGAGCTCCTCCGGCGTCTCCTCCCAGAAGGCGTCGACCTCCCCGGGAACGTCCACGCTGGTGGCGATCTTGTAGTCGGTGAAGTCGGGCGTCAGCAGCTTGCCGTGTTCGTCGTAG
>JBAYOX010000284.1:0-2560 GCA_041678025.1 Aminobacteriaceae bacterium | reverse complement strand
TGTCCTGATCTCCCATGTCTGAATTATAGAAGTGCGAGGGAGTTTTTGCAAGGATCGCAGAGCTGTTTGTATTGGGCATAAGGAATTGGAGTGTGCTCTCGAGGTCCCTCGCTTCGCTTCGAGACGGCAAGTAATGGGACGACAGATTGGCAAAGTGTTAGCGTTTTATTCGCGGGTCTGTGGTATCCTTCAGATCGTAGGCAAGGGGGTGACGGGAATGGGGCTTAAGGTTGCGGCTACTCGGGGGAACGCGGTTAAGATCGCATCCTCGCTGAGGCTCGCCGAGAGGGGGCGGGGGCTGCTTGAGCAGAAGAGGACGATACTGCTGATGGAGCTTACCGGGCGCATCCGAGAGGCACGCGAGCTTCAGGAGAGCCTCGATCGGGTGTTCGCAGACGCCTATTTCAGTCTGCAGATGTCGGGGCTGTCGCTGGGTATCGACCACGTCGAGGAGCTGGCCTACTCCGCCCCTCTGTCGGACGATTTCAAGATACGGCTGCGCTCGGTTATGGGGGTTGAGATCCCCGTCGTGGACCCGGTGGACAGGCCGCCGGAGCCATGCTATTCGTTCGTTGGGACTTCGGGGGTGCTGGACGAGGCGTACAGCCGGGCGCGGGAGGTGCTGTCGCTGATCGCAAAGCTGGCGGAGGTGGAGACGTCGGTCATAAGGCTGGCGACTCAGATACGCCGCACGATGAGGCGCGTGAACGCGCTGGAGAAGGTCGTGACGCCGTCTCATCGGGAGGCGCTGGCTTGGATAGAGGGAGTGCTGGAGGAGAATGACCGTGAGGATTTCATTCGGATGAAGATGGCGCGTGAGGGGGTGCGGGAAAGTTGAAACTCGGGACTGTTTTGAATGAGCTGCTGACCGCTTCGGACGAGGCCGCGGCGCGGGTGGATGCGGCGCGTCGGAAGGCGTCGGAGACTTTGCGCGAGTCGCGTGAGAGTATGGCGGCGGACAGAGAGGCGAGGCTGAGAGAGGCGAGAGCTCAGGCGAAGTCGATTCTTGAGTCGGCTCGCCGGTCGGCGGAGCTGGAGTCGGGGCAGATCGCCGAGATGGGGGCAAAGGGGCGGCAGGCGATGCAGGATCGCTTTGATCAGGCGGCACCGGAGATCGTCGGGTCGCTGGCTCTGGAGGTCGCGGCAAGATACGGCGGTGCCGGCAGGAAATGATGGCGCTCTCTATGGGCGAAAGGGCGGCGGCGTCCGCGAAGGCGCGCGCATTTCGCGGGAGGATGCTCTCCCCCGAGGAGTATATGCGTCTGCTGGAGTGCGATACTGTGGGGAGGATCGCCCTGTATCTGTCCCGGACGGAGGCTTACGGTAGCTACCTGGAGGGTTCGCCCCGGCTGGAGGAGATGCACAGGTGGCAGGTGGAGGAGATTATATCCCTTGCACCACTGCTGGAGGAGGCGCCCTTCCGCCGCTATCTGGGGGGCGTCCGCTCTTCGTTGCTGCTTTTGTGGGGGGAGCGGCTCGACGTCGAGGTGGTCAACCGGACTCTCAGGATGGTCACCACGGGGACGAGCAGCCGCGAGGCGCTGCGCCGCTGGGCGGAGCCGGCGAAGATGACTCTGGCCGACAAGGATAGGCTGCTGTCGGCCCAGTCGGTGCGTGATGTGCTGGACTCTGTCAGCGGAGGGCCTCTGGAGAGGGTTCTGGGGGAACCTCTGCGCCGCTTTCCGTCTTCCGGGGGCGCTGACGGAGGGGCTCTGTTTCGCGCGAAGAACGCTATGGACTCGTTCTTCCTGACGCGTATCATGTCCGGGGCGGGCAGGCTGCCGGTGGCGGAACGAGCGCGGGTGCGAAGGTTGTTCGGGGTGCGGGCCGATCTGGTTAATATCTACAGTATCTACCGCGCCAGGAAGTTCTACAGGATGTCGCCGGAGGAGGCTCTTGCAATTACGCTTCCGGTGCGATATATGCTGAAGCACGGGGAGTTGAGTGAGTTCGCCTTCGCGGCGGACGTTCGGTCGATGACCGCGCTGATGAGCGAGAGCCGCTACGGGGAGGCATTTCGCGCGGAGGGAACGACGGGGGAGATGGAGCTGGAGCACAATCTGTACAGATTCCTGTGGGATGCGGCGACGGCTGTTTTCGCGTCGGGCTCCATGGGTGTGCACGTGCCTTTGGCGTATCTGACGCTTCGGGAGCTTGAGGTGAAGGATCTGTTCACTATTATCGAGGGAGTACGCTATCATTACGACACGGGAAAGCTGCGCAGCTTCCTGATCAATCCGGAGGCGCGCGCGGCGGACAGGGAGGGGAGGATGCGGTGGCTGTCGTAAAGATGATGGGGGTTTCTCTGCTGGGACCGAGGGAGGAGATCGAATCGGTGGCGGCAGAGCTGCTCTCCATCGGGAACTTCGAGCCGGTTCCCCTTCGTTTTGCCCTGGGTGGTCGGAGCAGGGCGCTAGCGGGGGTCGCAGCGTCCGGGGGCAATCCTTATGACGGGCTGCTGGACAGTCTGGACTCGGTGTTCGAGCTGGTTCCCGGTGAGTCGCCGCCTGATGTCGAGGCGACTTTGTCCGGGGATGGTCTTTCCTCTCTGTCGCTGGAG
>JBAYOX010000283.1:0-2560 GCA_041678025.1 Aminobacteriaceae bacterium | reverse complement strand
GATCCAATACCCTGATGCTTCTGCTGTTTTCAATATATCTTTGCACAAGTCCGATAATCTGTTCGGGCGCTGAACCCATTTCCCACAGATCCTGCAGTAAATAGGGAATAAACGTAAATAGCTTGTCACTCTCACCATCTAACGACTTGACAACCTTAGCCTCTAACGACTCCATTAAACACCTCCGAGAAACAGCGTATATGCTCTCCATCGGAGTCCTCGAATACAAGGCGTACGAGATTGAGTGCGCCGTTCTGCGGATGAAGAGAAAGGCGGAGTTGATACAGGCGAAAAAGAACCGGCAGGAGGAAATCGTCCTCTCCAAAATCGAAGAGCTTCTCGATATCGCGTTCGCCGAATACCAGGCAAAGCTTAACGAGCAGATCGAAAAAATGAACGAGGCCATCCAGCGAAGCCAGGGAACGCTGCTCTCCTACGAGGAGACCCGTGAACTCAAGAAACTCTACCGCGCCATAGTGAAAGCGCTGCATCCGGACCTTCATCCGGACTTGAGCGACGCAAAGATTCAACTTTTTCAAAATGCTGTGGTCGCATACGGAAACGGCGATCTTGACGGACTTCGTATCATCTGCGCGATGCTTGCTGAATCGGAGCCGCACTATGACGGACCGGATTCAACGGAACGGTTGACGAAGGAAAAAGAAAGGCTCTCCGAACTGCTGCAAATGGTAAGAGACAGGATAGACGAGATCAAGTCGGAGTACCCGTACACGATGAAGCCTATCGTTCAAAGCCCGGAAAAGACAGAAGCCCGCAAGGCCGAGCTCCAGGAGTACATAGCTCGATTGCACGAGACGCTTGCCACGTACACGGCAAAAGTCGAGGGGATGCTGAGGTGAGAACATGTCCGAACTGGTGAAGAGTGAAGGCGGCAACCTGGTCAGCCTGCTCCACGGCAAAGGCGGCACCATGGCTATCGGCAAGCCGTTCGAGAGAGATATATTCCTCTTTGACACGCACGTCGCCGGGACAAGCTATGTGGAGGACATCGAGGAGTTGGAGCCGAACCTCAACATCGGCGACGCGCTGGACTTCTTCCGCGAGCCCGACAATCCGTACGACAAGCGGGCGATCGTCATCAGAAACAAAGACGGCGCAAAAATCGGCTATGTCCCGAAAGTCGACAATGTTGTTTTCTCGCGCCTCATGGATGCGGGTAAACTGCTCTTCGGAAGGATCTCCGCCAAGCAGACGCAAGGGAGTTGGCTGAAAATCGACATTCAGGTGTTTCTGCACGAGTAGCCGTCCGGCAGCAATTCAACGAGCGCCCGCTCTTGCTGCGGCAGCCTGTTCGGAAGCATATTTGCTCGACTCGCGCCCTACTTCACCAGAGTAATAACGTAATTGACTATCTCTCGAAGGTTTTCCGTCTTTATCCTGCCCGTGACGGTGTAGCACTCGCCGTCCCACTCCCCCTTGAGAATCTCGATGTTGCGGATCAGGCCGTGCACCTCCGAGCGAACGCGGTCTTCGGCCATGAAATCGTCCATCGTGGTGCGGGCGTCTATCTGAACTCCGCAGACGAACTCCAGCATGTTGCGCTGCAGGTCAACCATCGCTCCCCTGCGGGCCAGCGCTTTAGCCTGCGCCCCCTCGGTTCCGTCGGGTGCTACTGCCATGCCGGAGCCCTCGATATGGCTCTGCCCCCAGTCGATGAAAGCTTTCTCTTTCTCCACCGTCTTCTCGGAAGCTGACGCTATCAGGGGAAAGACGGACATAAGCGCTACAAGCAACAGGGCGTAGCTGTGCAGGCGGGCATTCCCAGCTTTCATTTTTTTGTCCTCCTTGAAGTCAAATTTTCGCCCAGCGACAATACGGTACCGCCCTCGTGTGCCGCTGGCCTCCGAGGGCGGTTTTTTTGCATCACTGCTTAAGGGTCTTGCTTTTAAACTCGGACGCAGGTTTATACTGCGGGTTTATTGCGAGTGCCTTGTTTATCCACTGGAGCGACTCGTCCATCTTCTTGAGCTTGTGAGCGGACACCCCTGCCCAGTAGGCAGCAAGGTAGTGGCCGTCGTACTTGCCAGCCGCGTCGGTAAACTTTTCATAGGCGTCCTTGTACTTGCCACTCTTGTAAGAGTTCATTGCATTCGCGTGGGAGATCTTGAGCATGTTCGAGGTCCCCATGTCAAGGCCGTACGTCTGTATGACCTTTACATCGGTAGAGGAGTTCGGGTCGAACCCGGGTACCTCCGAAGCAGGTGCGGTTACAGCGGGAGTCTGTTTTTCCGGCTCCTTGGCGACCGGCGCATCCGCGTCCTTTTTAGGGGCTGCCTCCTCTTTGCTGGCCGAATCCGCAACCTCGGCCTTCGGAGCCTCGGTTGCAGGGGGAGGCGTCTGGTCAACAGGCGCTCCCTCTCCCTTGCCGAAGATCTGTTCAAAGGTCTCGCTGGATGCCGCGGGTCTGCTGGTGACGAACTTCATTCCCTTGGCCTTGCCCGCGGAGATAGGTTCTATCTTGTCCCCGCGCTTCACGAGTTTTAGCGAGCAGTTAGTCGCGACCACGCAGTTACTGTGCGCGCTGGACACTTCACGGACT
>JBAYOX010000282.1:0-2565 GCA_041678025.1 Aminobacteriaceae bacterium | reverse complement strand
TGCGGAACTGAACGCGTCGATCATCGAAGGAGTCCTCTCCGGAAGAGAGGGCGCGGCGCGCGATGCCGTCCTGCTGAACGCGGCGGCGGTCTTCGTCGCCTCCGGGAGGGCCGCAGACTGGAGGGACGGGGCCGCAATGGCGGCGGATAGCGTGGACTCGGGAAGGGCGGCGGCGGTGTTGGAGAGTATCCGCAGGTTTTCGAGGAAGAGTGAACAGGCTGTTCCACAGTCTGCATAAAAGGGAGGGCAAGACGATGATCATGCAGAAGATCCTCAGGCAGAAGGCGGTGGAGGTGGCTGAGATGACGTCCCCGCGAAGGAGGATGTCCGAGGCGCTGAAGGGGGAGGGGCTCTCCGTCGTAGCGGAGATAAAGAGGGCGTCGCCGAGCAGGGGGACGATCAATGGCGATCTGGACGTCGCCGCTCAGCTCGCGGCATACGAGAGAGGTGGTGCGAACGCCGTGTCCGTGCTGACTGATCAGGTTTTCTTCGGCGGCGGAGCGGAGGATCTGCGACGCCTGAGGCCCAGGACGAGGCTTCCCATCCTCAGAAAGGACTTCATAGTGAGCGAGGTGCAGGTGTACGAGAGCCTCTTTCTGGGGGCGGACGCCCTGTTGCTGATTGTGTCGGCGCTCGAAAAAAAGAGATTGTGCGAGCTCGCGGCGCTGACTCGTTCCCTCGGCATGGAGGCATTGATAGAGGTCCACAACGAGGAGGAGCTGTACACTGCGCTCGAGGCGGACCCGCGGATTCTGGGGATAAACAATCGCGACCTTAGCGACTTCACCCTCGACCTGCGAACCACCGAGCGCCTGATGGAGGTCTTGCGCTCCCTGGAGGGGGAGGGGCGACGCACAGTTGTCGCGGAGAGCGGTATAAAGGACGAGGAGGACGCTCGCTATCTGGCGGAGACGGGAGTAGATGCCATACTTGTGGGCGAGAGTCTGATGCGCACCGCGGAGCCGGCGGACGCTATTCGGGCGTTCAAGGTCGGGAGAAGCGCGGCGTGACCTTCGTCAAGGTCTGCGGTATGACCAGGCGGCAGGACGTTGACGCTGCAGTTGCCCTTGGCGTTGACTCTCTGGGTTTTATCCTGGTGGAGGCCAGTCCGCGGCATATTTCTCTGAAGGATGCCTCGGAGCTGGCCGACCGGGTACCGACGGGGGTTCGCCGTGTGGCGGTGATGATGAACCCGTCCGTATCAGAGATCGAGGCGGTGGAGGAGTGCGGCTCGTTCGACCTCCTTCAGCTTCACGGCTGCGAGACGCCCGAGATGGTGGAGGCGGTGAGGCTCGGTGTCATCAAGGCCTTCTCCATCTCCGGGGCCGCAGAGCTTGAGGGAACTGAGGCGTACGGCGCTGCAAAATTCTTTCTGTTCGACAGCAGGAAGAGGGATATGAAGACGGGGAGGGAGTTCGATCACTCGCTGCTGTCGGGCAGGACGTTCAAAAGACCCTTCATACTGGCTGGAGGACTGGGGCCTGACAACATAGGGGATGCGCTCGTCATGGCACGCCCCTTCGGGGTCGACCTGAACAGCGGTGTGGAGGAGTCGCCGGGGGTGAAGAGCATCGGCAGGCTTGAGGCGGCCGTCTCGATCGTAAGAGGATTCGATGAGAGTGAAAGGGGAGAGCGGAGATGAGGGCTTCAATGTACTTCGGCGTCTTCGGGGGGCAGTACGTCCCCGAGACGCTTGTCCCGGCGCTGGACGAGCTTGAGGCGGCACATACGGCCTCTCTGGAGGACACGTCGTTCAACGCTGAACTGGACGCCCTGCTGCGTGACTACAGCGGGCGGCCCACTCCGCTCTGGCACGCCCGCGGCATAGGCGAGTCGCTGGGCGGGGTACGGGTCTATCTGAAGAGGGAGGACCTTAACCACACAGGGGCACACAAGATCAACAACGCGCTCGGCCAGGTGCTGCTCGCCTCCAAAATGGGTAAGAGGCGCATCATCGCCGAGACAGGAGCGGGGCAGCACGGGGTCGCAGTGGCTACAGCGTCCGCACTGTTCGGCCTTGAGTGCGTGGTCTACATGGGGGAGGAGGATATTCGCAGGCAGGCCCCCAACGTGGCGCGGATGGACCTGCTGGGGACAAAGGTGATCCCCGTCCTCTCCGGGAGCCGCACTCTGAAGGACGCGGTCAACGAGGCGATTCGAGACTGGGTGACCAACGTAGAGGACTCGTTCTACGTCATAGGCTCGGTGATGGGGCCGCACCCCTATCCATTGATGGTGCGAAACTTTCAGAGGGTCATAGGGGTCGAGGCGCGCGCGCAGATGCTCGAGCGCGAGGGGAGGCTTCCCGACCAGGTGGTGGCCTGCGTAGGGGGCGGCAGTAATGCGATAGGGATATTCCATTCATTCCTGGACGATACAGGAGTGGCTCTGGTGGGAGTGGAGGCCGCTGGCAGAGGGGTGGAGACGGGGCTGCATGCGGCTGCCGTCAGCGGGGGTAAGCCGGGCGTACTGCACGGGTCGTACTCCTATGCACTGTTCGATGAGGACGGGCAGATACTCCCTGCGCACTCGATATCGGCGGGGCTGGACTACCCGGGCGTCGGG
>JBAYOX010000281.1:0-2587 GCA_041678025.1 Aminobacteriaceae bacterium | reverse complement strand
CCCTGCTGCCCCTCTCCCTACCACGGTTTCCCGACAGCCCTTGGCATCGAGTCTGACATGTCTCAGAAGGGCGACCTTCAGCACGTCATCGACGAGACCCGCAGGATCCTTAAGGAGAAGGGCGTCGAGGGCAGGCTCTCCACCTGGCCGGTTCCCGCGGCGATGATGTTCACGATCGCCGGAACGGAGTATGCGTTCAAGGTTATTGCTGGCGAGGTCCCGTTTGATACGCTCGATATCGGAGTTCTTGAGCAGTGCATGGCGGATTACGCAGGAGTCAAGGTTGAGTCCTCTGCGTATCTGGACGAGGCTACGGGCAAGGAATACGGCAACTTCCGCTTCGTCCTTATGGACTTCCTTACCTACTAGGCCGGGAGTTTCACTGAACCAAGAAAAGTCGAAACAGAAGTAAAGTCTGTCCGGGGACGAGTGGTGCCTTCACCTAAGCCGCCGATTTGACGCGGGTTTCGACGACCCGAGTCAGTCGGGCGAGGGAGCGGATTCCATTCGTCCCCCATTCTGTTGCGCTTTTACATCTCTTTGGAGTACAGGGGGTAGTGCGTTGAGCGAAAGCCTTCTCCAATTCAAGAACGTGTCGAAGAGCTACTTCGGTAACAAGGTCCTCTCCGATGTGACCTTCGACGTCAAAAAAGGGGAGATACACGCTCTCATAGGAGAGAACGGGGCCGGCAAGTCCACTCTGATGAACATCCTCTTCGGAATGTCGGTCATAACGAATACTGGCGGCTACGAGGGAGACGTCCTTCTGGACGGAGAGAAACTCGCATTCAAGTCTCCCCATGAGGCCATGGACGCCGGGATAGGCATGGTCCACCAGGAGTTCATGCTGATACCGGGGTTCACCATCGCGGAAAATATCAAGATCAACAGAGAGCTGACCACGCCGAACATCGTGTCAAGAGTGCTGGGGAAAAGGCTTGAGACCCTCGACATGGGCAGGATGAACGCTGATGCACGCAAGGCACTGGACCAGCTCGACATGGGCATAGAGGAGTTCACTCTGGTGGCGGGGCTCCCGGTGGGACACATGCAGTTCGTGGAGATCGCCCGCGAGATAGACAAGACGGGGATAAAGGTGCTCGTCTTCGACGAGCCTACGGCGGTGCTTACCGAGTCCGAGGCCAAGAACCTTCTGGCCGCGATCCGCAGGCTCGCGGCGCTGGGAATCGGGATAGTCTTCATAAGCCATAGGCTCGACGAGATAGTCGAGGTCTCGGACAGGGTGACGATACTGCGCGACGGAGAGCACGTCGCGACCAAGAAAACTTCGGATACCGACGCGGTGGAGATCGCTTCCCTGATGATCGGGCGAAAGATGACGATAGACAGGGTCGGGGGATCAAAGCGTAAAATATCAAACGAGATCTTCATGAGCGTAAGGGATCTCCACGTCGCCATGCCCGGCGAGATGGTTAGAGGCATCGACCTGGAGATAAAAAAAGGCGAGATTGTGGGCATAGGAGGGCTCGCCGGTCAGGGTAAGCTCGGAATAGCCAACGGCATCATGGGCACCTACCCCACGAAGGGCGATGTGGTCTTTAACGGCGATAAAATGAAACTCGACGATCCTCGCTCCGCTATCGAGGCCGGTATCGGCTTCGTCAGCGAGGACAGGAAGGGAGTCGGGCTTCTGCTTGATGAGTCGATAGAGTTGAATATAGCGTTCACAGCAATGCAGGTCGGCGACAAGTTTCTGAAGAAGACAGGCCCGTTTACTCTGCAGGATGACGCCTCGATACGCCGTCATGCGATAAAGATGATCAAGGAACTGGATATCCGTTGCGAATCCGCCTTGCAGCACACCGGGAGCCTCAGCGGAGGCAACCAGCAGAAAGTCTGCGTCGCGCGCGCTCTGACGCAGGATCCTGTGTTGCTGTTCGTCTCGGAGCCCACCAGAGGGATAGACATCGGCGCCAAAAAGCTGATACTCGACCTCCTGATGAAGCTTAACGAGGAGCTTGGTATGACAATAGTCATGACATCCTCCGAGCTGGCGGAGCTGCGCAGCATCTGCGACAGAATTCTTATCATCTGCGAGGGAAAGGTAGCCGGAGTGCTGCCTCCGGATGCGTCAGACGCCGACTTCGGATTGATGATGGCCGGAGCGAAGACCGCAAAGGCGGATAGTGTGGCGGAGGGGGGGGTTGCAAATGTCCGAGCTTAACGGAAACGACGCAAAGCTTGGGAACAAATCCAAGGGCCTTCTCGGGTCCATAGGCCTTCCGACCCTCATAATAGCTGTCTTCTGGGTTCTGACGCTGGTCGCGGGGCATTTTGTGGGGATCTCGATGTCGATCCTGTTCAGCGATACGCTTAAGCGCGCCGGTATGAATGGGATTCTTGTCCTGGCTATGGTGCCTGCCATCCAGTCCGGCACTGGGCCGAACTTCGCTCTGCCAATAGGCATTGTCTGCGGGCTTTTCGGAACGGTCTGTTCCATAGAGTTTGGTCTGACGGGGATTGTCTGGCTTCTGGGCTCCGTAGCTATCGCCCTGCCGATAGCAGTAGCCGCCGGATACGGGTACGGGCGGCTGATGAACTCGGTCAAGGGATCGGAGATGACGAT
>JBAYOX010000280.1:0-2595 GCA_041678025.1 Aminobacteriaceae bacterium | reverse complement strand
TTCGCCTGAAGGATCAGCAGTGGGTCATGGCGGGCACCGGTGATACGGCTGGCTATATCGACAACGGTAAAAACGACAGGAACTATTTCGCAATGGCGAATGTCAGCGGCGTGCTTCCGAGCGGCTCCGCTCTGAGGGTCAGAGATACGGGAGGGGACCTTCACGGACTTGACCCCGAGAGCGGCTCTTCGAAGTTCGTAATGGGCGACCATCCAAGCAAAAAAGGTTGGTTCCTGAAGTTCACAAATCGTGAGAGGATGCATAAGGGGCCGACCTATGTTTCGGGGCTTATCCAGTTCTCGACTTTCATTCCGGACGAGGATGTATGTTCGGACAAGGGTGTCTCCAGGGTATACATGGTTCACGCCCTGACCGGTGAGAGCGCGTGGAACCCGATCACAGAGTCCCCGAAGAAGTACAATGAGTACCCCGGTAAGATCGGGGGGGTTATTGTAGTGGACAACAAGGTGCTGATAATCGACAAAGATGGAAAAGTGATTCAGCTGGACCCCGATGCAGTCGAATGGCCTCCCGAGGACCAGAAAAAAGAGGCCCTGTACTGGAAGAGCTTTTAGAATAACCGGCCTGGCGGTATCTCTTTTCTGCGTCGCCAGGCCTTTCTCAGGCTAAGGGAAGGACCTTTTCGGGCGAAAACGAGCCCGATTTTCGGGTCCTTCCCGTGGCGTGTAAGAGTTTTTGCGTTTTGTAGAGTTGTGCAACAACATTGGGAGATGGTAAAATGGCCCCGACTAAAAACGAAAAGGGGGAGTTCGCGTATGGCCGCTTCAGCGCTGTTCAAGAAGCCTACGAGCAAGGCGGGCTTGGCGCTGCATGAGAACGACCTGAAATACATCGAGCTGGAGGGGGATCTCTCCAACTTGAAGGTCGTGAAAAAGTTATCCCTCCCTGCAGGAGGGAAGGGCGTCAAAAAGAACTCTCTGGCGGATGCGGGGGAGCTGCTTGCGCCGCTACAGGCCCTTGGCTCCAGGATAGGAGGTTTCAAGGCCCCCGTAGCGCTTTCAATGCCCTCGCGCGATATGCTGATCCGCGTGGTCGACCTTCCGGAGCTGGAGCTGGAGGACGCCCGCGAGGCCTTGAAATGGGACTTCGAGAAGTACTTCCCCTACGCAATCTCCGACGCGGCTGTCGACATCGCCAGGGTCGAGAACCCGATTAAGGGCGAACCAGGGACTATGTCAGTACTTGTCGCGGCCTGCAAGCTTCGCACTGTGGAATCCGTGATGCGTCTCGCCGAGACAGCGAAGATACCCCTGGACACGATCGAGCCAGAGAACGTGGCTATGTTCAGGTCGTTTATAGGCCCTACACTGGCCTTCCCCGCCGGTTTCCTCGCTCTCTACTCCGAGGAGGGAGTCAGCCAGCTCATACTTGGCTACAGGGACAATGGCGTTCTCTACCGCACCTCGATGATAGACGTCACCCTTACCGAAGAGGGGAAACACGATTTCTCCCAGCTCGTGAGGGAGGTATCGAACACCCTGACATTCGCAAGGAACCAGTACAAGGATCTTCTGATCGAGCACATCATACTGGGAGGCCCCTTCGCCCGCGACAGCGAGTTAAAGGACATCATATCCGAGACCAGCGGCCTCAAGATAATAACGGCGGATCCGTGGAGTTCGTGGGGCATCCCCACTCCCGCCGAGGACACGGTTGGCTGGGAGACCGCGGTAGGCCTTGCGGTTCGTGATCTGCTATGAAGGTCTCTCTTGACCTGCGCCCCAGAGCCGTAGTTGCGGCGCAGAAGAAACAGCTTAACGTGGCCCGCCTCTTCCTGGTCCTTTTTTTAGTGACATTCTTCCTGATCGGAACTGCGACGCTGGTACGGGCAGGGTTTCTATTCCGTTCGCTGAAGAGCTCCGTCAGGGATATTCGCAACGAATTGCAGACCCAAGAGACGTCGGAGCTTAGACTGAACAACGAGCTAAAACGCCTTGCCGAGGAGGAGGCTTTATATGTCTCCGCCCTCAAGATTCTTCGTGACGAGCTTCCGGGGCTGGAGTTCCTTCAGTCTCTGGAGAACTCCCTCCCTCTCGGAGTTTGGATACAGAACATCTCCGTGCTTCCGGGCAGGGCGACGCTTCAGGGGAGGGCGTACAAAGAGGATGATGTAGTGGAGTTCGGCAAGGGGCTGTTGGATGAGCCGGTGGTGGCTGCGGTGGATTTTCCAGTGACGTCGCGAGTCGCGAAGGACGGACAGTCGCTTGTAGATTTCTCGCTTGCCTGCTCTCTGCGCGATTTCGAGGCCTCCAACCCTGTTCCAGCGACACCTGTCACAATCGAGGGAGGCGAATAGCATGACGAAGAATAATACGTTTGTCTTTTTGATTATTCTCCTGCTTTCGTTTGGCATGATAGGAGGCTCCTACTATCTTGTAAATCAGACCAAGATACTCAGGCAGACCGAGACTAATCTGCGTATTCAAAAGAAAAAGGCGGAGTTGCGTATCGATGAGAAGATGCGCCAGATAGAGGTCTACAAGAGGGCCATTGCTCAGCTTGAGCGGTACCAGATCGAGCTGCCGGAGAACGAGGTCGAGTTCTACTCCTGGGTACAGCAGGAGTTGACGGACA
>JBAYOX010000279.1:0-2595 GCA_041678025.1 Aminobacteriaceae bacterium | reverse complement strand
GTTCGAACGCAGGAGCAAGTTTTTGTATTCCCATGGCAGAAGAGGGGTTTTCGATTTCAGCAACTCTACAAAGTCAATAAGAGTGTCGAACGACGCATCGGCCCAGAACGCCCATTCCGCCCCCGGGCGCTGAACTAGCACGGCCCTCATCCCGGCCCTTCTGGCGCCCACCAGATCGTAGACGAAATCACCGACCATCAGACAGTCCGCGGCGGGAACAAGCATATCCTCCGCCGCACGCCATAGGGCCTCCGGTGCCGGTTTTACAGGTGGATGGTCCCTACTGAAGACCAGTTCCGGCAGGCTGAGCCCCGAGCGTTCCGCTGCCAGGCGAATCGAGTCAAGACAGTTACGTGATACGACGCACCACGGAATCCGTTCGTTCTCGAGCCACTCAAGCAGTTCAAGAGCGCCCGGTACAGCCTCGGCGGACTCCGCCCCTCTCATCTCCTCGTCATATATATCCCTCTCCAATGCAACGGAAACCTCATGCGGCAGGGTGGCGATGGACTCGAAGAGGGGGACGAACTTTCCCTGGAAGTACTTATGACGGATGTGTGCGAAACTTAGTTTCGTCTCGGCGAGGACACCGTCCCAGTCCAAGATGAACGCCTTGCTCGCTGCGGGATTCCAGAAGTGTGTGCGCTTTAGTGACGGCAAAGGTCGACCTCCCAAAAAAACAGGGAGCGGTTCATTTCCGTTCCCTGTAGTAAGGCTTCCCCGCAATGCCGTGTCATGAACGTCTTGACCCGTTCCTATAGCTATAGGGCCTGTTGAACCTCAGTTTCGTCACCGCTTTCGCGACTCCTCCACCGGCCCAAACATTCGGCCCCGCAAGGCGCGAGTGTTGGCTCAAGACAATAATCATGATCACGGACACCGCAGGGACTCATCTGATCGTCATTATAACATAAAAAAGGCAATCGCCCGAAAATGAGCGATTGCCCTACCCTGCCCGGCTATTATTCGTCGATTCTAGTCGAGATCCGTCAGACCGTCCTTGAATATGAAGTAGTAGAACACAGCCACGAACAGAATCCCGCCGACCATGTTGCCTAACGTGACAGGTATCAGGTTGCCGAGGTATCCGCCAAGGCTGACGTTTGAAAGAACCTGCTCCGAAAGACCAGATGCCTCGACAGCGGCGGGAGTCCCCTTCAGGAAGATGCCCAGCGCCATGAAGTACATATTGGCGATGGAGTGTTCAAACCCCGCAGCGACGAAGGTCATGATCGGAAAGAAAATGGCCCAGATCTTGTCGACTATCTCGGTCGCAGCCATGCCCATCCATACCGCAAGCACAACCAGCCAGTTGCAGAGGATTCCGCGGAAGAAGGCCTGTCCGAAGGGAAGGGTCATCTTTCCAGCCGCGACCTGTAGCGCCCTACCACCGACAGCACCATCAGCAAGTCCGGAGAAGAAAATAAGAACGGCGATGAGGATGCTACCGACAAGGTTGGCCGTATAAACCCAGCCCCAGTTGCGCAGAATCTTCTTCATTGGCGTGCAGCCCGCAAGGTAACCGAGTGGCATCATGCAGTTGCCGGTGAAGAGCTCAGACCCGCTTATGACGACCATCATCAGGCCCACGCTGAAAACCGCGCCCGAGATCAACCTGGTTATCCCGCCGCCGTACAGGGGCGTCATGTCGTGCGAGACCACGGTCATGAGCCACCCTGCGAAGGCGATGTACGCCCCCGCAAGGGTTCCCATCAAGACCATCTGCCTTACGGATAGATTCCCCTTGACCTTCGATACCGCACATGCCAGTTTTGCCAGTTCTGCTGGTGTCTTCACTTTTTGAATCCTCTCTTTCGTTCGTTTGATATTCAATACGGTCTCGTCACATTCTGTGAGCGCAACCGTATTATTGAATCATAATGAAGATAAGCCGCTTTTGAATGGAGCAGTTTCCGATAGCACGCTAATTCGGCTTTCCGAGGTAGTGTTCAAACGCTCTTTTCAAGTCTCACCGCGCCCAGTTCAGGTCCGTCGGTTGCAAGATATATACCGTTAGGAAATGCGCCGTCGCTCAGATAAAGCGGCAGACGAATCGTACCGACCGCCACCCGGTCCGAGAGTCTGACATCCCCGTGAACCTCGCCGTGATATGACGTTACCCTGACCCTTTCCCCGGCTTTTATGTTTATCAATGAGGCGTCGAATGGGTTCATTCCAATGCTGGCATCCACAATAAACTTCCCGACGCTCCTTCTATAGATCATGCTCGCGGAGCGACCAACGTCTTGCGATCCCTCCGCGATTGCCATGAACGGGAAGTCATCGGTAGGCCATGCACCGGGCATCTCCCACTCTATAGGGAAGAAAACCGCCTTTTCCCTGGAGAGATCCAGAGAGGGAAGAACAGGCGTCCCAGGATGTTCAAGCGTCGTACAGGGCCACGACAACGGCCCGGCCTCAAGGCGTTCGTACGTAATGCCGCCGTAGTATGGGTTAAAAAGCCGCATCTCCTCGAATATTGACTCCGGAGAGTCGAACCCGGGCCACTGCGCCCCCATACACCGTGCGATATCCCTTAGTATCTCCCAGTCGGGGCGCGCCTCTCCCGGCGGCTCCAACGCCTTCCGCACCCGC
>JBAYOX010000278.1:0-2623 GCA_041678025.1 Aminobacteriaceae bacterium | reverse complement strand
TTATCTCCATTGACCTGCCACACAGCACTACGGTGACGTTCGGATATACCCTGTCCTTTATGCGGATGCGGCTGAGATTTCTCCTCTCCGCCAGCATAGCTCGCTTCTCGGCCTCGATGCGGGCAGCGATCTCGTTGATATTTTTCTCAAGCAGGGTGTGGTAACTTGCCAGGATGAAAAGCCTGCCCTTTTCCTCCTCGGACATCGAGTCCAACTCGAAGTTGCTCCCGCTACCCTTGAGGGACAGGATGGTGGCGTCCAGCTTCTCAAGCTGCGCACGAAGCCCCGCTTTTTTAGTCTCCAGAACCATTATCTTTTCAGCCTTGAAGGGGTCGCTTCCGGACTCAAGCAGTGTAAATGCGCCCATCGAAGAACCTGCGGACAGCACGTCCACGACGCCTCCCGCTATGCACCTGCCTCCCACGACACCCCTTTTCCTCCGCCCACCAACGTAGATAGAGTAGCCAGCCTCGAGGTCGCCGAACAGAGTGTAGCCCATGACCTCGATCTTCCCCCGGGCCTTTATAGTGGCGTGCTCCACTATGCCAACGCGGACATCCTCGCCCGCCGTGATAGCCGATTTTCCTCCTGTTACGCCGCCTTTCAGGAGACATGAGCCTCCAGCACAAACGACGGAGTTGTACACCTTGCCGTTTACCGTTACATCCCCTCCAGCTCTGACCGAGAGACCCTCCATCACCGAGCCTCTTATCAACACAGAGCCCGAGAAGTCCACGTTGCCCGTAATTAAGTCGACATCTCCCCCTATGATCAGAAGCGACACGACGTCGATAAGGCCGTCTTTGAATACCGGCTGTCCGGCCGTCCTGGCGTAGACCTTTTCGTAAGCCCCGCCCTCGCACTCCACTACCGTTACTCCCTCCCCGTACGCCACGCGAAAAAAGTCGAACGAGGCCGCGTGCAGAGGCTCTCCGTAGACGTCTACGCCATCCTCTCCCTCCCTTGGAGGATAGACATTTGCTATCACATCCCCCTCACGCACCGACGGCGTGATCCACAGATCCTTCCAGTTGACCGACGCATCATCGTCGATGGGGCGCTTCGCCCTCTCCATCGGTACAAGAAACTCCACCCGCCCCTGGATGGGCGCGCGAGGGGGGACGCCCCTTGCCACCACCGAATCAGCACCGTATGCCGGAGTCCCGGCCACGCACAGAGAGATCAGGCTTCTCACCCTGTCACGGCTGAAGGTCATTATCCCCATATTCTCCAGCTCTTCAAAGATTCGCAGGGGGTCGGGCGGAGCACCGTGCCCCGCCGCCGGGTACAGGTCTAGATATACAGAGAGAAGGTCGGCGGAAACACGAATTTCCCACGAGGCATTCCTGTCCTCGAGCGAAGTCGGTTCTACGGCTTGCAGATCGGCCAGAAACTTCTCAGTCTCTTTGATCAGCCTCTCAATATTGGCTGTTTTCATACAACGACCCTCCTCTAACGAAGTGTGAGAAAGCACTAACCCTGTCTCAATCATAATTTAACTTTCGCTAATTATCAATTATTTCAACCGGGGGGTTCGCCGACGATCAGACGCTCCTTTCGCGAGCGATTCATTCGCTTGATCTCTAGCTCCCGGCGAAGAGCGTCGCTCCTCGAGCCGACCGGCTCCCTGTACACCATGGCGACCGGAAGGCGGGAGGCCGTGTATCGCGCGCCTCTTCCGCCGTTGTGGGCCTTAAGGCGCGCCTCCGGGTCGAACGTCCACCCGGTGTACAAGGTTCCGTCCGAGCAGCGCAGGATATAGACCCATGCGCTCCTCTCTAGGCGCCCAGGTGGGTCATCAGTATGTTCGCGCCTATCAGACACAGCACTATCCCTCCGGCGAACTCCGCCTTTCGCCCCAGCAGAGCACCGGAGCGGGAGCCGGCCATCACCCCGGCGAAGCAGAGCATGGCGGTAATTATCCCGGCTGACAATGACAGAACCATTACGGGCGCCCCCACTGCGGAGAAGCCTATCCCGACAGCGAGCGCGTCGATAGAGGTGGCCAGCGCGACTATCAAAAGCGCTAGCCCGCAGGAGGAATCGGGCAACGGACAGTTTTCATCCTTGCTGGAGAAGGACTCCCTTATCATGTTCCCTCCGACCAGAAGAAGCAGGGCGAAGGCAACCCAGTGATCGTACTCGGAGATGTACTCCAGGAAGCGGCAGCCGAGGGAGCATCCGGCCAGGGGCATCAGAAACTGGAACGCCCCGCAGGCTGCTCCGACACGAAGTGCCGAGGCAGAGGCACCGCCGTTGAGGCAGGCACCTATGCCCAGAGAGGCTGCAAAGGCGTCCATTGAGAGAGAGAGCGAAATTAGCAGGGTTTCAACTATCGACACGGTCCGTCACGGCCTGTAGACGTAGACCTTTCCGGCCTCGTCCAATTTGATCAGCGCGGCTAGCGGCTCGCGGATCTGTACCGAGCTACGGACATGGAACAGCGGTGCGCCGGGCGCCTCCAGCCTGAAAAGAGAGAAGCGATCTCTGTCCATCGTCCGGAAATCCTCCCTGCGCTCTACGTAGTCCAGCGGCATGAACTCGGCATCCGCCGCCTCGAAGAGCCTCTTCCACGTCTTCTTGTCCTCCTCGCAGAGCATGCCCACTAAATCTTCGGCCGCCT
>JBAYOX010000277.1:0-2651 GCA_041678025.1 Aminobacteriaceae bacterium | reverse complement strand
TTCGACACTCTTATTGACTTTGTAGAGTTGCTGAAATCGAAAACCCCTCTTCTGCCATGGGAATACAAAAACTTGCTCCTGCGTTCGAACTGCGGCGAGGACTTAGAGTCTCTGAGCAGCTTCGTTCTGACTGTGGCGGCGTCGAGGGTCGACATTCTGAACGTCTGTATGGAGCATGCCGCAAGAGGAATTCTTAACTTCATTATAGAAGGAGAGGAGACCCTTGCTCCGGAACAGTGGTTCCTCTTTCCCGGATTGTCTCCGATATGGCTGGACAGGCCGTTGAGGGAGGTTTTGCAACACCTGCTTGACACCAGATATCCTCTGGCTGGCCTGTTGGGCGACGTCGACGGCTACACGGAGCTGCTTCCGGACGCCAAGGGGGAATTGGAGGGCTTCTATTGACCGCCGCCAACCTCTTCGAGACCCCGCTCGCCGAGAGGATGCGCCCGAGAAGCCTTGATGAATTTGCAGGACAATCGCATCTGCTTGGGGAGGGTACCTCTCTTAGAAGGATGCTTGAAAAAGGTTCCGTTCCGAGTTGTATTCTCTACGGTCCCCCGGGAACAGGCAAGACAACGCTCGCTCGCCTTATGGCACATACCACCGGCAGAGAGATACTGGAGATAAATGCAGTTTCCGCCAAGGTTGCGGAGCTTCGCGACCTCGTAAAAGAGGCGGAGAACCTCAAAGCCATGATGTCGGGCAAGAGCGTGATCTCATTCGTAGATGAAATATACCACTTCAACAGAAGCCAGCAGAACGTCCTTCTTCCCCCGGTCGAGAGAGGAGACATCGTCCTGGTCGGGGCTACAACTGAAAACCCATGGTTCGAGATAAACAAAACCCTGCTCTCAAGAATGATAGTCTTTCAACTGGAGCCAGTTCCCGACGAGCTTCTGGCCGGGCTGCTCGCCAATGCTCTCAGCGATGTCGAGCGTGGGCTTGGAAGCTTAGAGGTGGCAGCCGATGACAACGCCCTGCTGCTTCTCGCCGCAATGGCTGGTGGCGACGCGCGACAGGCCCTCGGGCGGCTTGAGTTCGTCGCGTCTACTGTGGCCGAGACGGCGAGCAGGATAACAAGAGAGATCGTTCTAAGCGCTCTGCCCAAAGCTTCGATAAGACATGACAGATCCTCTGACGATCACTACTCCGTAATCTCCGCCTTTATTAAGAGTATACGCGGCTCCGACCCCGACGCAGCGATCTACTGGCTGGCTCGTCTGCTATCCGCGGGAGAGGATCTGCGCTTCATTTGCAGACGGCTTCTAGTCTCCGCCGCAGAGGATATCGGACTTGCGGACCCGCAAGCTCTGCTTGTGGCCTCTGCCGCGACCCAGGCCGTCGACATGGTCGGCATGCCCGAGGCCAGAATCATACTGGCGGAGGCTGTTGTCTACCTTGCCTCCGCGCCAAAAAGCAACAGTACCTACCTAGCCGTGGACAGAGCGATGAAGGCCATTGAGGAAGGAGATATTCAGAACGTACCGCTCCATCTTCGGCCCGGCGGCCCCGACTACCTTTATCCGCATGACTACCCGAGGCACTGGGTTTCACAGCAGTATACGACTGGTCAAAGACGTTTTTACTATCCCGGCGAGTTAGGTTTTGAAAGGACGATTCTGGACAGGCTGAGGAAGTTCTGGCGCCGTTTCAGCGCCAAGGAGAACGGAAGGCTAGGATAGGCTTGGAAGCTAGCCGCCAAGGTATTCAGTGCTGTTCGCATCTCCCGACCAGACTCGAGAACACCACAGACGGCCTCAATATATCAGACCGAACTTGTGCAAAGACTCCCTCATTATATGAGGGAGTCAATCATTCCCGACGTTATCCTCATCATGTTTTTTCAGTGAGGTTAGCAGGCTGTCCCTGCTTATTCCAATATGCTTCCTGGTCTCTTCCTTCGCCCTGTTTACGTCACGGGCCATCACCGCATCCAAAATGGCCATGTGCCCCTGCGTGAAGCTTGTAACCGCAGTGCTCTCAAGAGAAAATGGCCTGCAAAGATTTATGAGGTCCGAGATATTCGCCAGGGTCTTAGTCAGGTACCTGTTGGTCACCGACCTATAGATCATAGAGTGAAAGCCCTTATCCTCGACTACGTACGTCTGAGCTGGCGTGCTGCCGTTCATCTCCTCGAAAACCCGGCGAAACCGCCTAAGATTAGCTTTCAGCTCTTCTGAGTGTTCCACCTCGCATACGTTGCTTACGGCCATTACCTCAAGCTCCGTCCTCAGATCGTAAAGATCGGACGCGTCCTTGATCGTAGGCATAGTCACGAAAGCCCCTTTGCGGGGCTCCAGTGTCACGAGCCCCGTCTGCCCCAATTGACGGATGGCCTCTCTGATGGGAGTCCTGGAGACCGCAAGGCGCTCCGCCAGTTCAATCTCGGACAGTTTCGAGCCGGGTTTTATAGTGCCGTCGACGATCGCGTTACGAAGTTTTTCAAACACAATCTGCCGTAGACCTTGGCTCATCGCAGGCGACAAGGCACCGCTTTCCAAGAATAACCCACCCCCCAAGCAATTATTGTACCCATTATACTGCATGGGGAGTACTTTCAAAACCTCTGATGCAACACCTTGTTTGATACGCCAACATCCGCTTTGTCAGGCTTCAGACAGATAAAACCAGCGCATATTTAATGACAG
>JBAYOX010000276.1:0-2674 GCA_041678025.1 Aminobacteriaceae bacterium | reverse complement strand
GTGTACGGAATGCCGAAGGCTGCGGTGGAACAGGGCGTTGTGGACGAGCTTCTTCCTTTGTACTCAATACCCGAGGCAATGATCCGAAGCGTGAGAGAATAACGACATGAAAAGACTTTACAAGGCTGGAGATGATCTGCCATGACGAACATGGATATGAGCCAGTACCTGGGGGCCTTTCTTGATGAGGCGGGAGATAACCTGAAGCACCTGGATGATCTCGTCCTCACCATAGAGAGAGACCCGGGAGATTCAGAGGCGATAGCCGAGATCTTCAGGTCGGCGCACACCCTGAAGGGTATGTCGGCCACGATGGGCTTCGACAGAATGGCCTCATTGACTCACGCCATGGAGGATATGCTTGACTCGGTCCGCAGGGGGGAAAGCGAACTGACCCCGGGCGCAATCGATCTGCTCTTCCGCTCGCTGGACACCCTTCAGGCGATGGTGGACGCCATTCGCAGCAATGGAAATGACTCCTCGGTGGATACAAGCGCCCTCGTGGAGACCATCCGCGACTCTGCGGCGGTTGTCGGGGCGGAGGCCGTCCCCGCTGGCGGCGAGTTGGACAGCAGCCTGTCGAGCCAGGAGAACGAGTGGGTGGAGGCCGCAGCAGCCAGGGGACTGTCCGTCTTCGAGCTGACTGTGACCCTCTCCAAGGGGTGCCTGCTTAGGGCCGCCAGGGCTTATATGGTTGTCAACAGGCTCGACGAAGCGGGGGACATAATCAAGACCGTGCCCTCTATCGAGGCGCTTGAGAGAGAGGAGTTCGAATACAGCTTCCTGGTGTATGTATCTACGCACTACAAGGTCGAGGAGCTGGAGGAAGTGATAACCAGGATCAGCGAGGTCGATGGCGTCTCCGTAAGAGAGCTCTCATCTCAGGGCGAGGGGGGGCAACCGGAACAGCATAAGGCCGAGACGCCCGCCGGGGAGCTACCTTCGCACAAAGCGGCGAAGCCGACTGGAGCGGCCACACCTCCCGTTGTCCATAGAAAACAGGACGGGGCCAAGAAGCAGGGGCAGACAGTACGGGTTGACATTGGACACCTCGACAAGCTGATGAACCTCGTGGGAGAGCTTGTGATCGGACGAGCCCGTATAGAGAGGCTGGTCCAGGAGGCGCACCTGCGCGAGTTCGACGAGCCGCTCTCCCAGCTCGGACGAATCTCAGGAGATATTCAGGAGCTGGTTACGAAGCTGCGAATGGTACCGGTCTCATTTATCTTCGAGCGCTTCCCGCGACTGGTTCGCGATCTCTCCAAGTCCATGGGCAAGGAGATCGAGCTGGTCATGGAGGGGCAGGAGACGGAGCTTGACCGCACGGTAATCGATGAGATCGGCGAGCCAATGGTCCATATCATCAGAAACTCAATAGACCACGGTATAGAGAGGACTTCGGACAGAAAGTCCACCGGCAAGCCCGCCAAGGGCACGATAAAGATATCCGCATACCAGGAGGGAAGCGGGGTCATCATCGAGGTGATGGACGACGGCAAGGGCATAGATGCCGTCAAAGTCCGCGCCAAGGCGCTGGCCAACGGAGTGATCTCCGAGGAGGACTCCGCCGCGATGAGCGACGAGGAGGTCGTCAACCTCATACTGCTTCCGGGGTTCAGCATGGCCGATCAGGTCACCGACCTCTCCGGCAGAGGGGTGGGCATGGATGCCGTGAAGACTAAGGTCGAGTCCTTAGGCGGTCAGTTTGACATCTCGACAGAGCTTGGGGCCGGGACTCACGTCTATCTCAGACTGCCACTGACCCTTGCGATAGTGCTGGCACTTCTGATAAAGGTTGGAGACGAGACGTACGCCCTGCCTCTGGAGAACGTGGAGGAGACGATCCTGGTTAAAAAAGAGAACGTCAAGACAGTTCACGGCACCCCGGCCACTCTGCTTAGAGGCGAGGTGCTCTCACTCTACGATCTCTCAAGGATGCTTCAGACGCCCGACTGCTCCAACGTGATGAAGGAGGAATACCCGGTGGTGGTCGTAAAGATGGGGCGCAACAGAGTGGGGTTTATCGTCAGCGAGCTTATCGGCCAGCAGGATATCGTCATCAAGTCCCTCGGGCTCTTTATGTCGAAGATAAAGGGCATCGCCGGTGCCACTATACTGGGTGACGGGAACGTGGCTCTGATTCTCGACGTTGCAGGCCTGCACAGCAGGTAAATCTTCAAGGAAGGACGCGGCAAAATTCATGGAAGTTGAAAACTTCAACAGCATTCAGTTGGACGCCATGAAAGAGGTCGGCAACATCGGTGCGGGAAACGCCGCGACCGCACTGTCGGTCATGTTGTCCCGCTCGGTAGACATGGATGTTCCCAAGGCGGAGATCGTCTCCATCTATGAACTGGCGGAGTATTACGGCGACCCCTTGAAAGAGGTCGCGGCGGTCTTCGTCCGCTCGGATGGTGACTTCCCGTGCAGCCTCATTTTCTTTCAGGATGAGGAGGACGCCCAGACAATGGTTGATCTTTTGATCTCGCACCAGATGGGAGGCATGGTTCCTGAAGATCTTCCCGAGGAGATGAGGGACAGCGTGCTTACCGAGGTGGGCAATATCATCCTCAGCTCTTTTTTGAACGCAGTCAACGTCCTCATCGGCGGGACTCACAGCATCTCGGTCCCGGGAGTGGCGCATGACATGATGGGCGCCGTCCTCCAGGTGGTG
>JBAYOX010000275.1:0-2676 GCA_041678025.1 Aminobacteriaceae bacterium | reverse complement strand
CGGCCTGATGAGTATTTTCCGCTTCGCATTGCGCCGGAAAATAGAGGAGATGCACAGGGAGAACGTTCGGCTCCGCTTTGCGGGCTATCGTGACGCTAAGCTGCCGAGGGATTTAATCGAACTTATGGAGTTGGGCGAGAGCACGACAAGGGAAAACACCGGATTAACTCTTATTCCCTGTCTGAACTATGGAGGACGGCAGGAGATACTTCATGCGGTGAAAAAAATTATCGACTCCGGGGTGGAACCGCCTCTGACCGAGGACGCCTTCCGCTCCTTCCTTTATCTGCCGGACGTACCGGACCCGGACCTCGTCATACGCACAAGCGGGGAGACCAGACTCAGCAACTTCTGGCTGTGGCAGTCCTCCTACAGCGAGCTCTATTTCACCGATGTCCTGTGGCCCGACTTTGACAGGGATGAACTGAAGAATGCCGTAGATTTCTATGCAAACCGAGAGAGACGATATGGCACCCTCAAGTGAGAAAACCAGGGAGTTGATGACGCGTGGCGGTAGCGCGCTGATTATCGTGGCGGCGACCATGAGCGCCCTGTACGTAGGAGGCTTGATCTGGGTCTTCTTCGCCTCGGCATTGGCGCTGCTCTCCCTGGCCGAGTTCTACAGCATGCTGTCGAGAAAATTCAAGGTCTCCAAAGGGGTAGGATTCCTGACTTCAGCTCTGATATTCCTGTCCGCCTCAGAGGGTATCCACCCCATATCGCTGGTGCTTGCTCTCAGCATGTCAGCTTTCGTTGTGCTGTTCATCGAGATCATCAGGAGGCAGGTCCGGGCCGAGAGCTTTGCGATCTGGAATATGGGAGGCACCCTCTCGGGCATCGCCTACATCACCATACCCTGGGCCTTCATAATCCTGCTTCGGAGACTGCCCGGAGGGGGATTGTTGCTCTTAGCCATGTTCGTCTCGACATGGAGCTGCGACGTGGCGGCCTACCTCATAGGGTCGAAGTGGGGACGCAACCCTCTTTGCCTGAACATCAGCCCGAACAAGACATGGGAGGGGTTCATAGGGGGATTCTCCGCTTCGATTCTGGCCAGCGTCCTACTGGCGTTCGTGCTTGAGATTCCACCGGTACCCTTCCTGTTTGTAGGGTTTATCTGCGGTTTCGCCGGGCAGCTCGGCGATCTTGCCGAGTCGGTAATCAAGCGGGAGAGTTTGGTGAAAGACAGCGGCAGCGTCATTCCGGGACACGGAGGGGTCCTCGACAGGTTCGACAGCACGCTGATCAACGGACTCCTGATCTACATCCTTTTCGGGGTGATCCTCAGATGAAAAAGAGACTCTATATCGTCGGGTGCACGGGAAGCGTTGGCAGCTCCGTCATATCGGTGTGTCGCATGTTCCCCGAACATTTCGAGGTTGTAGCCCTCGCCGCCCGCTCATCGGCCGAGCGCATGGCCCAACTGGCAACTGAGTTCTCCTGCCGGACTATTGTGCTATCCAACCCGGCAGCGGCACAAGAATGCGCGGAGCTTCTCTCCGTCCATGCAGGGGGGCATATTAAAACCGAAGTCCTCTCCGGCACGGAGGAACTCTCTGCTCCTGCGTCCAGCCCGGACATCGATCACGTGGTCGTGGCCTCATCCGGCACCGGGGCCATCCATGCCCTTATGGAGGCGCTTCGATGCGGCAAGGAGGTCTCACTGGCGAACAAGGAGAGCATCGTCGCCGCAGGCCCGTGGGTGTTGCCACTGGTCAGGGGAAAGGATCAGCTACGCCCTCTTGACAGTGAACACAACGCGATCTGGCAGTGCCTATTGGGTGAGGATCCGAGCAGCGTGGAGGAGGTTGTGCTGACAGCCTCCGGTGGTCCCTTCCTCTCTTTCTCCCGCGAGGAGCTCTCCCGCGTGACCCCATCAATGGCGGTGGCTCACCCTGTGTGGAGTATGGGTGCAAAGATAAGCGTCGACAGCGCCACCCTCATGAACAAGGGCATAGAGATACTTGAGGCGATCTACCTCTTCTCCCTCTCTCCGTGGCAAGTAAATGCGGTGGTATCGCCAAACCCCTTCATTCATGGGGTAGTGCGCTTCTCGGACGGCTCGTTTCACATGTGTGCATCTGCGCCCGATATGGGGATTCCAGCCCTGTCGGCCCTGTTTCACCCGCTCAGAAGCCCACGTGACCGGGGCAACACGCCGGGGTTAAACGGCATGACAATATCATTCCACACGCCGGACGAGGCGCGTTTTCCATGCATCAGGCTGGCGCGTGAGAGCGCCCGCATAGGAGGCGCCATGCCAGCGCTGTTGGTGGGAGCCGACGAAATAGCGGTGGATCGCTTCCTATCGGGGGAGATCGGCTTCATGGATATCCCCGTTGTAATAGAGTCCGTCCTCGAAGGCTATTCGGGGCCCGCGCCCTCAAGCCTTGAGCATGCTCTGCACGTGCTTGACGAGGGCAGACGTCTGGCATCCGACGCTTGCGCCAGGCTTTGACAAAATTCCGGTCCTGAGGAGATAGATTATATGGCGAGTTTGATTTCATTTCTGGTTGTCATTGGAGTCTGCATAATTGTTCACGAGTTCGGCCACTTTCTGACGGCCCGCCTGCTGGACGTGCAGGTGCACGAGTTCGCCTTCGGCATGGGACCTGTCCTTCTTCGCCGAAACGGACGGCATACGGCGTGGTCCTTGCGAGCTTTCCCGGTCGGAGG
>JBAYOX010000274.1:0-2684 GCA_041678025.1 Aminobacteriaceae bacterium | reverse complement strand
TTCAGTCGGGCTTTCCGGAGGAGAGGCACACTCGGGGGATGAAGGAGTACCTGGAGAAGCTTGCGATGCGCATGGGAGCGCCGTTCGACGGGGTGATAAGAATGGGCGGAGGGGAGGCCGTAAGGCACAGGAGAGACGGATCGAAGCCGGGAAAGACCCTGCTTCGCTACCGGGAGCTCGGCAGGGTTTACGGCGAGAAGGGGTTCCTGGATGAGGGGATACTGACAAGCCTGGCCGGGATGAAGCGAGTGCCCCTTTTGGCGAGGCTGCTTGTGCCGATCTTCGTCAACAGGTACGTCTGGGACGGTGAGCTGAAGCGCAACGGAGCGTACGAAAAGCGCTTCGACAGGCCGCTCGAGTGCGCGAGTCTCAACCAGGAGCGATAACTAATATGAGAAAGGGCATTCTTCACTCTTACGGCAAGTATCTGCCGTTGACGGAGGGGGCTCCCGTGCTCTCGCTGTGCGAGGGAGACACCCCGCTGGTACCCGTGCGAAACCTGGGCAGAGAGCTGTCTGCCGAGCTGTTCGCGAAGTACGAGGGGCTTAACCCCACCGGGTCGTTCAAGGATCGCGGTATGGTACTGGCGGTTACGAAGGCGCTGGAGGAGGGGGCCAGGGCGGTAATCTGCGCCTCCACCGGCAACACGTCAGCCTCGGCGGCCGCCTACGCCGCCACGGCGGGGATCCCCTGCTTCGTGCTGCTGCCCGCCGGGGCGGTGGCTCTGGGCAAGCTAGCTCAGGCGATGATCTACGGCGCCAGGGTGCTGGCCGTGCGAGGCAACTTCGACAGGGCGCTTGAGATGGCACGGCAGGGTGCGGAGCGGGCCGGGTACGCCATAGTGAACTCGGTCAACCCCTACAGGCTGCTGGGGCAGAGGAGCGCCGCATGGGAGATATGCGATGAGCTGGGAGAGCCGCCGGACTGGCTGGTCCTCCCAGTCGGGAACGCCGGGAACATCAGCGCTTACTGCGCCGGGTTCGAGTTCTACAGGGAGCTGGGGCTGGCGAAAAAACTGCCGAGGCTCGTTGGGGTGCAGGCGGAGGGAGCGGCGCCGCTGGTGACAGGTGAGGAGTTTGACGCACCCGAGACAGTGGCCACAGCCATACGAATCGGCCGCCCCGTTAGCGCCGGGCTTGCGCGCAGGGCGGTGGAGCTCACGGGTGGTAGCTTCATGGCGGTCTCTGACGACGAGATACTGGACGCTCAGAGGGCTCTCGCCTCCTCCGACGGTCTGTTCGCCGAGCCGGCGTCGTGCGCGCCTCTCGCAGGGCTGATGAAGCTGAAGAGGGAGGGTGGTCTGCCGTCCGGCCTGAGGGTCGTAATGGTCCTCACAGGGAACGGACTGAAGGATCCTGACGCGGCCGGGTCGCGCGTCACTGCCCCTGTTCAGATAGATGGCACGTTTGATGCCCTCGCGGAGGCGATAGGCCTGTGATACTGCTTCGGGCGAAAGTCCCGGCGTCGAGCGCGAACCTGGGTTCGGGCTTCGACACTGTCGGACTGGCTCTGACCCTGTACAACTACTTCGACGTGCTGGAGGTGCTGCCGGAGGGGCGGTACGAGGTCGACGTCGTGGGCGAAGGGGCCGATTCGGCAGGCGACGGGGCGAAGAACGGGGTAATAGAGAGCTACGAGCGGGCATGCAGGGAGTGGGGTCTGACGCCGCCGGGCCTCAGGCTGCGGACCATGAACGCCATCCCCTTCAAGCGCGGGCTTGGCAGCTCTTCAACCGCTGTCGTCGGTGGAGTGGCCATCGCCAACGAGCTGCGCGAGAGGCCCCTGCGCAAGGAGGAGCTTCTGACCCTGATGGTCTCGATGGAGGGGCACCCGGACAACGTCGTCCCCTGCTGCTTGGGGGGGATGGTCGTGAGTTGCTGGGATGGATCCGACCTCAGATTCGTGCGACTGCCCCCGATGCCCTCCGACATGCTGGCGGTGGTGGCCGTCCCTGCGGTGGAGCTTAGCACGGACGCGGCCCGCCGCGCCCTCCCCGAGCAGGTCCCTATGAAGGACGCGGTGTATAATGTGAGCCGGTCGGCGCTGCTGGCCGCCTCCTGGGCCACGGGCGACTGGGAGAACCTCGGATGGGCGATGGATGATAGGCTGCACCAGCCCTTCCGCGCCAGGCTTTTCCCCGGAGGGGAGGCCATTCTTGAGGAGGTGCGCCGCATCCCTCAGTGCGCCGGGGTGGCCATAAGCGGCTCGGGGCCGAGCATGCTCGCATTTGCCCGAAACGAGCCTCACCGGGTGGCGGAGCTCATGTGCTCGGTATTCTCCCGCTTCGGCGTCAGGTCGCGCTTCTTCGTGCTCGCGTCGGACGACGCGGGTGTCGCCGTGAGCAGGAATGTAGGATGCTCGCAGATATTCCGCCCGTTGAGGAGGAAGGATGATCTCTCTATGACGTTTGGGCTGGACAGCTCGGGGTGCCGAATGGTCGACCAGGTGGTATCCGACCGAGATGTGGCGAAGATAGCGGTGCTCGGAGTGCCGGATGTGCCGGGGGTGGCCGCGCGGCTCTTCTCCGACCTGGCGTCCGCCGGGGTAGGGGTGGAGATGATAGTGCAGAGCGTCATGAGAGGGCAGATGAACGACATAGCATTCATCGTCAAGCGGAGCCTGCTGGGGGAGGCCATGACGATATGCAGGGGCTACGCCGCCGACATGGGCGCGCAGGGTGTTAC
>JBAYOX010000273.1:0-2704 GCA_041678025.1 Aminobacteriaceae bacterium | reverse complement strand
GTCATAGCGGGTTACCTCATGCCAGTTGTTGATAATTATGAACTCGCCCGTCTCTTCTTCGTTAAATAGAAAAGACAGAACGGCCTTCAGTCGTTCCTCGGCCATTGAAACTTCGGGCGCTACTGAGGAGACTGCCAGATATATCTTTGACCAGCTCCGATCGGGCCCCAGATCCGAGACAGAGACATTCCAACGCTTCCTGATCCTGTCTAAAAGAGAACGAACAACACGACTTCGGTCTTTTATACTCCTTGAACCAAGGGCCTGCAGCGATACAAAAAGAATCCCCGAGCACGGGGCAGGAGGAGTGTCTCTGCGCGTCAAAGATGTCTTTTCTCCTCGATGATCTCGTATGCTTCCAGTATGTCTCCTACCTCTATATCCTGGTGGTTGGAGAGGCTGATGCCGCATTCGTATCCGGCCGCCACCTCGCGTGCGTCGTCCTTGAAGCGCCTCAGGTTTGCCAGAGTGCCATCCCAAAGGACGATTCCGTTGCGAATAAGCCTTACCCTCGCGTTCCTTCTTATGACGCCCTCCAGAACGTAGCTTCCCGCTACATTGCCGGCCTTTGGAACTCGTATAATCTGACGGACTTCGGCCTGGCCAAGGGTGCTCTCGCGTATGTTGGGCTTAAGCATCCCCTCAAGAGCCGCCTTTACATCGTCGATGGCGTCGTAGATTATGTTGTAAAGCCGTATCTGCACGCCTTCACTCTCGGCCGCCCTCTTCGCGTTTGTGTCAGGGCGTACGTTAAAGCCGATGATTACAGCGTTAGAGGCCGAGGCAAGCATGACATCGGATTCAGCTATTCCACCAACGCCTCTGTGGACGATGTTAATCCCGACTTCGTTGGTCGCCATCTTCTCGAGTGACGCAGCCAGAGCCTCTCCCGAGCCCTGTACGTCGCATTTAAGCAACAGGTTGAGAAGAGGGATATCGCCCTCTTTAAGCTGAGAGTAGAGCTCCTCCAGGGTAAGCTTGCGTGGCCCCCCCTGCATTGCGCTGCGGCTTATTTGCTCCCTCTCGCTCAGTGCGTCACGAGCCTCTCTCTCGATCTCCACTGCTCTGAAAACCTCACCAGGCTGAGGCACGGCCGTGAGTCCTAGAATTTCGACTGGAGTGCTGGGGCCTGCACAGTCTATTGGGTTGCCCTCGGCGTCTATCATCGCCCTGATCCTTCCCCATGCGGTGTCGAACAGAACGATATCGCCCTTGCAGAGAGAGCCTTGCTGCACCAGGACGGTGGCTACCGAGCCCTTGCCCTTGTCCAGTTTGGCCTCTACAACGACTCCCTCCGGACGGACGGAGGGATCCGCTTTCAGCTCCTCCATCTCCGCCACGAGCAGCACCATCTCGAGCAGCTGCGGAATTCCGTCGCCCGTCTTTGCCGAAACATCCACCATTATAGTAGAGCCGCCCCACTCTTCCGGAGTCAATCCTGCATCGGACAGCTGCTGCCGTACTCTGTCTGGTTTTGCCGTAGGTTTGTCGACTTTGTTGACGGCAACAATAATCGGCACACCAGCCGCCTTGGCGTGGTTGATGGCCTCTCGCGTCTGTGGCATCACTCCGTCGTCCGCAGCTACAACGAGGATGGCGACGTCCGTGGCCTGGGCGCCTCTGGCTCGCATCGCGGTGAAAGCCTCATGCCCCGGTGTATCGAGGAATACGATCTGTTTTCCCTCGTGAGTTACAATGGAGGCTCCAATGTGCTGAGTTATTCCCCCCGCTTCCCTTGCTGTGATATTGGTCTTTCGGATGAAGTCAAGGAGGGTGGTCTTGCCGTGGTCGACATGTCCCATAACGGTTACTATCGGCGGGCGTGGCTCCATGTTTGCGCCAGTGAAAGGCTTTCGCTTGATTACGTCACAGGAGTCCGATTTACCCTCCTGCCCCGCGTCATCGCAGGCGAGGGTCAGGACTACGCCGTAGGCATCGCCGAGCACGCCGAGAGAGCGCTCGTCCACGGCTCCATCCGCCGGTATCATCATCCCGGCGTCTATGAGGCGCTTGACGGCATCCGCTGGGGCTACCTTCAGCAGCTCCGCTACAGCTTTGACCGTAGAGCCTTTTGATACCTCGAAAGTTTCGGTTTTCGTCACTTTTTGCTCCTCTTTCTCTGTTTTTCGACTCCCGTTTGAAGAACTGTCCGCCAGCGCGTCTTCCACAAGCTGGGCAGTTTCGTTGTCTATGGAACTCATGTGGCTCTTTACTTCGACTCCGAGGTCTATCAATAAATCAAGCAACACCTTGTTGCTTTGCCCCAGCATCTTCGCCAGTTCGTAAACCCGTATTTTACTCAATTTTTTTTCCCCCTTCCGCAAGCAGTTGCAGTGTTTTCTGCGCAAGACCGCTGCGTAACGGTAAAGCAACCACTTTAACTTTTTCAGCGCCTATCGCGGACGAGAGCGCCTCCGCCGAAACACTTCGCAACACCTCAATGCGACTATCTCCGTCCTGTCTATTATGAAGAAACCTGTAAAACGAGGAGCCGGTCTCTGTGATCAGGACGAGAAGACTATCACGGCGCGCTAGAGATGATTTTACATTATCCTGGCCGATGATGAGAACACCTGCCCGGCGGGCCAAGCCCAAGCATGAGAGAAGAGAGTTGGCTTTTTCGTCATTCACTGTTTATTAGCGCCTCCTTCTCTTTCTCGCGGATAATCCCCAGAATCTGATCATAGACAGATGCGTCGACCTT
>JBAYOX010000272.1:0-2709 GCA_041678025.1 Aminobacteriaceae bacterium | reverse complement strand
TATTGTTTATATAGACCGGGCTTCCGCTCATTCCGGCGGCAATCCCTCCGGTCCTGTCCACAACAGGACCTGAGGCCTTTATCATGATCATGTTCTTTGGCGTTCCCTTGCCGGGTATTACGCTAACTATCTCCACCGGGAAGCTGACAACATCCCTCCCCGACACCACGGTAAGCGCATGTCCCCTCATACCGGGACGCAGAGACTCCGCCTTCATAACCGATACGGGAGGTAAGAGCGAGGCCGCCGCCAGTCGTTCCGTCGGAGCAATAAAGAGCATCAGCGCTAGTGCCAGCAGGCGAAAAAAGGTCATGCGGTGGATCCTCCCGAGGTCATTGTTTTTTACTTCTGTCGCTTCCATCTGAGGTAGTTCATAATAAAACTGTCAATATCCCCATCCAGCACCGCTTGAACATTTCCGGTTTCATAGTTCGTCCTGTGATCCTTGACTATCATGTACGGGTGAAGAACGTATGAGCGAATCTGGCTCCCCCAGCTAATCTCCTTCTTCTCTCCCTGAAGGACTAAAAGCTCGTCCCTCCGCTCCTGTAATGCCCTCTCGTAGAGGCGGCTACGCAAGACCCGCATAGCGACCTGCCGATTCATATGCTGCGACCTCTCGTTCTGGCACCCCACTACTATTCCTGTGGGAATATGTGTGATGCGGATAGCGGAGTCGGTTTTATTGACGTACTGCCCTCCCGCGCCGCTAGCACGGAATGTGTCCACCTTCAGATCCTCGGAGCGTATCTCTACTGACATATCATCATCAAGCTCGGGCACAATGTCGACCGAGGCAAAGCTTGTATGCCGCCTTCTGGCTGCGTCGAAGGGGGATATCCTTACAAGTCGGTGCACTCCCTTTTCCGCCTTAAGGTAGCCGAAGGCGTAATCGCCCTGAATCAGCACAGTCGCACTCTTTATCCCCGCCTCATCATCCTGAAGCAGGTCAAGCACCTTTGCAGAAAAGCCCTCTCGTTCTGCCCAGCGCAGATAGAGGCGCAACAGCATCTCCGCCCAGTCCTGGGAGTCAAGTCCGCCCGACCCGGCATGCACAGTCAGAATAGCGTTGCATGCATCATGCTCTTCGGACAGCAAGAGCAACATCTGCTCCTTTTCTGCGAGTTTCCGGAGCCTGTCCGCTGTATGCCCGAACTCCCTCTGAAGCTCCGGATCCTCTGCCTCCGCCAGAAGCTCCTCAAGGGTCGTGAGTTCTCCGAACAGTCTCTCTACTTCGTTCCAACCCTCCAAGCTTCTTCGGATCTGGACGATCTCCCTTGAAACCTCGCGGCTCTCTTCATTTTTCCAGAAATCCGGCTCCGCTGTCCTGGCCTCAAGTCGCTCTTTTCGATCATTTATTGATGCGAGGTCAAAGACTGTCCTGCAGGTCCTTACGTAAAACCCGCAGTTCTTCCAATACAGTGATATTCGGCGCAAGCGCCATATTCTCTCCTCCTTGGGCACAACTCTTCTTGTGTTGCACGGTTTATAATTATATCATTTCGAAGCCGTATTAACTGAGGGGGAGAGGGCGAATGTATAAAACAGACTTGGAAACGACGGCTATCTGCCGTATCCTGCTGGACTCTATAGGAAGGGTCGTAGCGGACACAGTCATTGCCGATTCCCTATCCATGCAGATTAAATCCGTCGAAAAGGGCGTGCAGCGTCTGACCGCAGAGGGCTTCAATATAATTACAACCTCGCAGGGACACCTGCTCCGTGACCCTCCTGAATATGATCTGGCCCCTACCTACATCGCATCACTCCTAAACGGCAAGCAGCTAGCAGGGGCGAGCCTGCACGTATTCGACTCGTTGGACTCCACACAGCTGAAGGTGAAGGAGCTGGGGCGTAGCAGTGGGGCCCCGGTCACGGTCGTCTTTTCGGAGGAGCAGACGCACGGCAAGGGGCGAAGAGACAGACGGTGGCTCTCTCCGCGCGGAAGCGGTCTTTTCTTCTCGATATTTCTCAGGCCCCTCCTACCCCCTCACAGGCTGCAGCTCGTCAACCTGGCGGCAGGAATTGCCGTTAAGAGCGCGGCTGAAACACTGCACTCGATCGATCTGGCGTTGAAATGGCCAAACGACCTTCTTTACAGAGGGAAGAAGGTCTGCGGCATCCTCTCCGAGGCCTCCTTCGGCTCGGGAGGGATTGTGGACTGCCGCACCGGAATAGGGATAAACATCTCCCCCCCCTCACTCGTAGAGCGGGACGAGGAGGAGATCCTCTCCAACGCCTGTTTTATCAGCGAGATCGCGGGAACGGTCCACCGGGGGGAGCTCGCGGCGGCGATACTTCGTTGCTTCTTTGAGCTGTTACGCTCGATAGAAACGGACGACGGCAGAGAGCTTCTCTCGCTTTACAAGGACTCTTGCTCTACCCTTGGCAGGGATGTGAGGGTCGTTTCAGACGACGGTGTCGTAACCGGGAGGGCCGTCAGAATCGGGGAAAATGGAGAGCTGGTCGTTAATACCAGGGGCGGAGAAGTTTCTTTCTGCGCAGCCGATGTGATACACGCGACGCCGGAATGAAGGACAACTTTATGCTATAATTACTATTATTATTTTAAAGGAGACCCCTTCATGCGTTTGACACAGATGTCAGCCTCAAGCGGCTGAGCGGCAAAAATAGGTCCGGCGGACCTTTCAAAAATCCTTAAGGGAATACCCCTGCCATCGGATAAACGCATAATGTCGTCGTGGTCCT
>JBAYOX010000271.1:0-2711 GCA_041678025.1 Aminobacteriaceae bacterium | reverse complement strand
GCTTTTTACGCCGGGCGGCTCTCCGGCACCGGCTACCTGTCAATACTGCCGGTCGATCAAGGAATAGAGCACTCGGCCGGAGCGAGCTTCGCCCCCAACCCAATCTATTTCGACCCCGAGAACATCGTCAAGCTGGCCGTAGAGGCGGGGTGCAACGCAGTCGCCAGCACCCTTGGAGTGCTGGCATCGGTGGCAAGAAAGTACGCTCACAGGATCCCGTTCGTGCTCAAGATCAACCACAACGAGCTGCTGACCTATCCGAACAAGCACGATCAGGTTCTCTTCGCGTCAGTCGAACAGGCGCGCGAAATGGGAGCCGTGGCCGTGGGCGCTACTATTTACTTCGGCAGCGAGGAGTCCTCCCGCCAGATTCAGGAGATCAGCACATCGTTCGAGATAGCACACCAGCTCGGCCTGGCGACGATCCTGTGGTGCTACCTGCGCAACAGCGCCTTCAAGACGGCGGATAAGGACTACCACGTCTCAGCCGACCTCACGGGGCAGGGCAACCACCTGGGCGTCACAATCGGCGCGGATATAATCAAGCAGAAGCTACCGGAGAACAACGGCGGCTATACTGCACTGAAGTTCGGCAAGACGCACAAGAACGTCTACGAGGAGCTCACCACCGACCACCCGATTGACCTCACCCGCTACCAGGTCGTCAACTGTTACATGGGCAGGGCGGGGCTGATCAACTCCGGCGGCGCCTCCGGAGGAGAGAGCGACCTGGCGGAGGCTGTGAAGACCGCGGTCATCAACAAGAGGGCGGGCGGCATGGGACTTATCCTGGGACGCAAGGCCTTCCAGCGTCCTATGAAGGACGGGGTCGAGATAATAAACGCCGTCCAGGACGTCTACCTCGAGGAGCAGGTCACGATAGCCTGATCCCAGGGCCTGTACAGAAATGAGTCCGGGCACCGTGTCGGATGCCCGGACTCATTTCCCGTCTTTGGGCGGATGGAGATCTCTCCGTCGACCCTGCGTTTCAAACGGCTAATCAACTTTTTACTCCCCTGTTTTCATTCTACCTGCTTTTTTTATGTTATCATAAACACGTTTTAATACTCGAACGGATGGCCGACAGGTATGCGGCAAATCGGAGGTTGATGTCAGTTGAAATTAGAGTTCGAACAGTGGAGGGACAACAAGCAGGTTTGCGAGGCCACCGAGGGCTTTTCCGCCGTGGCGGAGCGTTATCTTTCAGTACGCGACTCCTCGGAGACCAACGACAGAATCGCCGCGCGGAAGCTCTGGAAGGAGCTTTCATCACTCTACTGGACGGTGGTCTTTGCCCTGGTGGATGCAAAGACCTCGCCTCTTCCGGACGAACTCGTCTTCGACGAGCAGGAGCGCCTCTTTCTGGATTTCGGAGTGGTGGACCAGGAGCTAACCCCCTTTCACCCGGATCTCCCCTCCGCGATAAACTCAAGGGCGCCCGCCGGACTTTTTCAGTACTATTCCTTCTCCGATCACATAGCCGAGGGGTACAGCATGGTGATGGGCAAGCCGGTCACCCCGCCACGCAGCGGATACTCGATCAACCAGAAGCTCTCGGTTATGAGCAAGCAGCTCTATGAACTCAAAGCAGAGACATTGAACGTCCTTCCGGACATCCTCTCAAAGGGAGGCATATACCCTTCGGAGGCTGACACCATCCTTGACGACTTCTTCCGATGCCTTCGCTCGCACACTGAGGTGCAGATGCGCACTCGCAAGTTTCGAGAGGCCGACGAGAAGGAGCGACAGAACATGTCGATAGAGAACCGTGCCTTCTCCGAGGCTGAAAAGCGCATCCTCGGCGCATTAAGGGCGGGCGCCATGGAGGAGGAGGTAGATGAAGAGCAGCAGGAGGACGGCGATGAGTACCGAGAGCCGAAGCTTACCGAAGAGGAAACCAAGGCCGTCGAGAAGCTGATAGCCGACAACAGGACCCTCTCGCGCAATATGGTCTACGTCGAGCAGGAGCTCATAAAATGGAACCGCCAGATAACTAAAAAAGCCAAGGACCTTGAGGCCGAGGCTCCATCCTTCCGCCGCAGGGAGCTCCGCAATATGCTGGAGACCAAGAGAGAGTACGTCACCCTCACCGCCAAGTCCGCCCGGCTTGACGACTCGCAGCTCTGCCAGAGCGACAAACCGCCCCTGTCCATCGACAAGGCCGCGGAGATCATCGAGGAGATGGTCGCCCTCGACCCGGACATGCTCATGGTGGCAAGGGTCAGGATGTACGGCATCCCGCGCGTTATACTCGTCCCGGGACAGGGTTTCGGCACATACGACTGGAACGACCACACCCTTCTGATCCCGGCCTTTCCGACATACAGCGCGGAGAAGGCCGTTGCCTACGCCCTCGCGACGTTCCGCTGGGACAGCGACGAGGACAGAGTGCTCAAGAACAGCTACGAGCTGATAAAGGAGAACCGAAACAAGTCCATCCTCGACTTGAACTCGTCGTTCTGCAAGGACTACTTCCTCTGGATGACCAAGGAGAAGAAGGGGTATCGCATACTGCCGCGCGCAACTCACAAGGTCTTCGTGCAGATGTTCGCATCGAGGCAAGAATAGACCGGAGAGACGACCTGGAATGATCGATCGCATAGTGATAATCGTACTCGGGACCGTGGCACTGCATCTGCTGCGCTCCCGGGTTGTAAAAAAACCGCTGGCCCCGGTCTGGTCAGCCCTGATCGGCATCGCGGTCATGTCGG
>JBAYOX010000270.1:0-2757 GCA_041678025.1 Aminobacteriaceae bacterium | reverse complement strand
GGAAGGTGGGAGACCCTGATCCGTGTCACTCTTCCCCTGGCCGCCCCGGGGATCGTCACTGCGCCTCTGATCGTCTTCATCCGCTCTCTCTCCGACTTCGGTACCCCTATGTTCATAGGAGGAAACTACAACGTGCTCGCTACGCAGGCCTATATGGTCGCGATGGGCTCATACGACCTCCCGAAGGCCGCAGCCATCTCCACTATTCTGCTTGTCCCGGCCTTTCTCGTCTTTCTGGTCTACCGAAAGCTGATGTCCGGGGCGCCGCTCTTCTCGTCCAAATCGGTCGCCGCAGGGGATGAACGCCCTCTGCCCGGTGCTGTGCGCTGGTTCGTCTTTTCGGTCGTCTGGAGCTTTGTCCTCTTCGAGGGCATGAAGTACGGCGCGATTCTGTGCGGAGCGTTCGTCAAGACTTGGGGCGTGAATTTTTCCTTCACGCTGCAGCATTTGAACACCCTCCAGCTAACCAAACTCGGCAGCCTGCTGCGCAGCGTCCGCTACTCTTTCGTCGCCGCGCTCGTTGCGGGATTGATGGGCGTCGTTATGGCGCGTTTTATAGGGAGGCGCGCCACTCTGTTCAGCCGGGCCGTCGAGTTCATTGCGGATCTCCCCTTCATCCTGCCCGGACCATTTTTCGGCATCGCATACCTTCTGGCCTTCAACCGTCTGCCGGAGGCCTTCCTGGGAACGGGATTTCTCATCGTCGCCAACTGCGTCTATCGGCAGCTTTCACTCGGGATCAAGAGCGGCGTCTCCGTGCTGAAGCAGATCAATCCGGAGCTTGAGGACGCAGTACGCGATCAGGGGGGAGGAGGTCTGGCCGTTCTGCGCGATGTGACCGGGCCGCTGCTCATGCCTGCGTTCCTGGTCAGCTTTATCAATACCTTTACGTTCACCATGACCACCATCGGCGGAATTATCTTCCTCATCACGCCTTATACCAAGGTGCTCACAGCGGAGATGTTCGACGCCATTCAGAGCGGCGACATCGGCGCCAGTTCGGTGATGGCGTCGGTGATTATACTGGTCGCCATGGCGGTGAACGTGGCGTTTTCGTGGCTTCTGCTCAAGGGGAGAAAAAAGGGATCGGAGGTGGAGTATGTTCCTTCGTTTGGAGCGACTCGATAAACGATTTGGTGGCACGGAGGTGGTTCGGGGGCTCTCTCTCGATGTCGAACGCGGGGAGATGCTCTCGCTTCTGGGGCCGAGCGGGTGCGGTAAGACGACGACGTTGCGGATGGTAGGAGGTTTTCTGCGGCCCGACGGAGGGAGGGTCGTCCTTGACGGAGAGGAGATCACAACGCTTCCTCCGGAGCGGCGACCCACTGCGACCGTCTTCCAGAGCTACGCGCTCTTCCCTCACATGACCGTGCTTAGGAACGTTATATATGGGCTGAAGTTCCGCAAGGTTCCCCGCGAGCAGGCTCTCTCGGCGGGAAGGGAGATGCTGGAGAAGGTAGGACTTCCGGGGGCAGGGGGCAAGACGGTCGACCAGCTCAGCGGAGGCGAGCAGCAACGGGTGGCACTCGCACGGGCGCTGATCGTGCGCCCGAAGGTGCTCCTCCTCGACGAGCCGTTGAGCAACCTGGACGTAAAGCTCAGGGTGCGTATGCGCGGTGAGATACGCCGTCTGCAGCGGGAGTTCGGAATCACCGCTCTCTACGTCACTCACGACCAGGAGGAGGCGCTCGCTCTCTCCGACAGAGTGGCCGTGATGGAGGGGGGGCGCATCGTTCAGATCGGCTCGCCGCGCGAGGTCTACGGCGCTGCGGCGAATAGCTTCGTCGCGGACTTCATCGGCAGAAGCAACATACTCTCTTTACAGGACGGAAGCACGGTCGCAGTCCACCCGGAGGACATTCGTCTTTCCAGGGATGACGAAGGTATCGAGGGCGTGGTATTCGACCGTCAGTTCAAGGGCGCGGTAGTAACCTGGTTTATCGAAGCGGGGGGCCGCACCGTCGAGGCGGATGTCTCCGGAAGGCTCGGGGACGCATGGGCGATCGGAGAACGTGTCCGGATCTCCTTCGACAGGGAGAGCGCGACGACACTGAACGAGTAGGGATTCTGTTCCCGGGCGGCACGTCCTCGTCTATCCGACGCGCGCCCTCATCGCGCCCAGCACAGCCGCACCGAGCGCCCCGACTGTCTGGGAGTGCTCGGATGAGCGGAACTCAAGTCCGGTCCTCCGTTCGAGCATCCGACGCAACAGCGCGCAGCGGGCGAGTCCTCCCGTGAACAGCGCCGGGCCGCGCGCGCCGATGCGTTGCATCATCCCCGCCGATCGCGATGCGATGGAGTCCAGCACGCCCCGCGCCAGCGCCTCCTTCGCCACGCCGGAGGCCAGCAGACCGACCATCTCCGACTCCGCGAAGACGGCGCACATGCTCGAGATCGGATGTATCTCGCCCTCGTCCAGGGAGTCGAACCAGCGTATGTCGACCTCCAGCAGATTCGCCGTCATCGAAAGAAAGCGCCCCGTTCCGGCGGCGCACTTGTCGTTCATCAGAAAGTCGGCGACGCTACCGTCGTCTCCCATAGCGATCGCCTTGCTGTCCTGTCCGCCCAGGTCGAGCACCGACCGCGCCTCCGGCTCGAGAAAAAACGCGCCAGCCGCATGGCAAGTGATCTCCGTGATAATGTCGTCCGCCTCGTGGAACACCTTTCTCCCGTACCCGGTCGCCGTGACGCGCAAAAGGTCTCTTCGTTGCAGTCCGCGCTCCGAGAGAAGCCCGGAGAGAGCCCTATTTCCCGTCT
>JBAYOX010000269.1:0-2770 GCA_041678025.1 Aminobacteriaceae bacterium | reverse complement strand
TGACGTATCCCGGATACGGGATTAAGAGGACCTCACCCGTCTCGACATTCAGAGCGTGAACGGCGTTCAACCCGTTCAGAAGGCGAGTCCCTTCTCCTTCGACAAGGCCGCGTGGACACGTATGCCCGAACAGATTATAGCCTGACAGAGGATGCAGCAGGGTCTCCGGTGAGTGGCTCAGGTTGAGGTCCAGGCCGCACATCTCGATTCTGCCCCTGCCTGCGATGACATTGACGCCAGGGAAATATTCGTGCACACTCTCCTCATGGTCGTGATTGCCGGTCACAATGACCAGCCTGTCGCTCTTCACCGCCGACATGACCGAGGCGAGCTCCTCCAGCTTCTTTCTGTAACGCGACAGCTCGCCGGGGCGGAGCTCCAGCTTTATCTCGTCGGCAAGGTCCCCGGTATGGACGACGCAAACAGGCTCGAAAAGCTCTATCAACTGACGCATCCCCCGGTAGAAGGTAGAAGGGGTGTCAGAAAAGTGCAGCACCGCTTTTCCTCGGAAATCCTTCGGGTCCACGGGCGCACACAGTCCGAAAACATGCCTTCGGCACAGGTTGAACCACGCACTATTTTCCATATTAGGCATCTTCATATGGTATCTTCCTTTCGCACAAGATTGTACCACGGTTTTTCAACTGGACGGACCTCGTGCTAGAATGGATAGAGGGCGGTGCGAACCGCCGACGCAACGATCAGGAGGCAATAATGACAGTCGAACTCAGCGCCCGCATTTCAAAAGACCTTAAACTTCCGAAGGGCTCGGTAGAGGCCGTTCTCTCTCTCCTCGACGAGGGATGCTCCGTTCCGTTCATAGCCCGCTATCGTAAAGAGGCGACAGGATCCCTGAACGAAGAGGCCATCTTCGCGATAATGAGCCTTTCGGGACAGCTTGAGGCGCTTGAGACAAGGAGAAAGAGCGTGCTCTCCTCTCTCGCGGAGAGGAGCCTGCTTACGCCGGAGCTAGAGGGCTCCATGCTCGCTGCGGGCTCAGTGACGGAGCTTGAAGATCTCTACCTGCCGCACCGACCGAAGAGAAGGACCAGAGCTTCGATCGCGATGGAGAAGGGGCTGGCTCCCTTGGCCGACAGCCTGATTCAGCAGAAGGGGAAAAACCCCGGAGAACTTGCCTCAGCCTATCTTAGCGAGGAGAAGGGCATCAACTCCCTCGAAGAGGCCCTTCAGGGGGCGAAGAACATAATTGCGGAGCGGGTCAGCGAGGATATAGGGGCACGAAGACGCATGCGAGTGCTCTTCGCTAGCAGGGGGAAGCTGACCAGCCGATGCGCCAGGGGTAAGGAGCAGGAAGCGGCCAACTACAGGGACTGGTTCAACTGGGAGGAGCGCGCCGCTCAGGCCCCGTCGCACAGGGTACTGGCGATGCTCCGCGGAGAGCGGGAGAAGCTCCTCTCCCTTTCGATGCTCCCCCCCGAGGCGGAGGCGCTTCGCATCCTTCGCGGTATGTTCATCACTGGCAATACGGCGGAATCGGCCCTGGTGGACGAGGCCGTAGTAGACGGATACAGACGCCTGCTCGCGCCCTCGATGGAGACGGAGCTCAGAAATGCTCTCAAGGAAAAAGCCGACAGGGGGGCGATCGCAGTCTTCGCGAAGAACGTTCGCAAGGTGCTGCTGGCCCCGCCACTTGAGCCGAAAAATATTCTGGCCATCGACCCCGGATTTCGCACCGGGTGTAAGTTCGTCTGCCTTAACAGGCAGGGCGACTTGCTTTACGACGGAGTGATGTTCCCCCACCCACCTCGCTCCGAAGAGAAGAAAAGCGCTGATGCCATACTGAAGGCGATGGATGATTACAGGATAGAGGCGGTGGCGATTGGCAACGGGACCGCAGGCAGGGAGACAGAGAGATTTATAAAAACTCTTGGCCTGTCATCGGACATCGTAGTAACGATGGTGAACGAGAGCGGGGCATCGGTCTACTCCGCGTCCGATTCCGCCCGCAGGGAGTTCCCCGACCGGGACATCACAGTGCGGGGAGCAGTATCGATTGGACGCAGGCTTCTGGATCCTCTGGCGGAGCTGGTGAAGATCGACCCCAAATCCATCGGAGTAGGGCAGTATCAGCACGACGTCGATCAGAAAAACCTAAGGGACTCGCTCTCCTCCGTTGTGGAGTCATGCGTAAACGCCGTCGGCGTAGACCTGAACACAGCCAGTCCGGAGCTGCTCTCTCACGTGTCTGGGCTTGGGACCGCTGCGGCGGAGAGGATTGTCGACCACAGGGCTAAGAACGGCGCGTTCGCCTCAAGAAGAGAGCTCCTTGACGTACCCCGTCTGGGCCCCAAGACATACGAACAGGCCGCTGGTTTTCTACGCATAAGGGGCGGAGAGAACCCGCTGGACGCCTCCGCGGTGCATCCCGAGAGATACCCTCTGGTCGAGAGGATGGCAAGAGACCTTGGCTGTTCCGTCGCTGACCTGCTTTCCAACCCGAAGCTGAGAGGCAGGCTGGACGTGACCAGGTATGTATCCCCCGAGGTAGGTCTGCCAACTCTGACCGATATCATGCGAGAGCTTGAGCGACCGGGCAGGGATATACGCGACTCATTTGAGCCATTCTCCTTTGCGGAGGGAGTCGAGAAGATAGAGGACCTGTCGCCGGGTATGATGCTGCCGGGCATAGTGACGAACTCGACCTCATTCGGAGTCTTCGTCGATATAGGAGTGCACCAGGACGGCCTTATACACCGGAAACACCTCCTGCACGGCGAAGAGCCGCACCCCGGGGACAGGGTCGAGGTCT
>JBAYOX010000268.1:0-2783 GCA_041678025.1 Aminobacteriaceae bacterium | reverse complement strand
CGGCCAGTATCTGGGAGGGGCTGACACCTTCATTTTTAACTGGATCGGAGAAGAAAAGGCACTTCTTCAAGGCGCCAGGGTGTGAGGGAGAGGGAAGCGCTCCCTGAGGCGGCGAAAGACTCCTGGAGGGACCATCTCGTGAACCGCCCCTCCGAACTGGTATATCTCCTTCACAGCGTTGCTCGACAGGTAGGAATATCTCGCCTCCGTGACGATGAACAGGGTCTCGATGTCAGGAGCCAGCTGTCTGTTCATAAGAGCGAGCTGGAACTCGTACTCGAAATCAGAAAGAGCCCGAAGCCCTCTTATTATTATACGGCTCTTCTCCTGCCTCAGGAAGTCCACAAGAAGCCCCGAAAAGGCGCCGACCTTGACGTTGTTCAGATGGCTCAAGGCCTCTCTTGCCATAGCCTTTCTCTCATCAACCGTGAAAGCGGCCTTCTTCTGAGGGTTGAGCAGTACGCTGACCACCACCTCGTCGAAGAGGGCGGCCGCGCGTTCAGCAATGTATATATGTCCGTTGGTTATGGGGTCGAATGAACCAGGATAGACAGCGCTTATAAAACCCTTCATCGATATTCGGCTCCTTTCTCCCTTCGCCCCTCCTGTAGACCGAGGGGCGCTAAAAACGTGAGTGCGCTATCACCATAACTGCGGCTATCCGTAATCAAGTATGCCTCTCCGGCCGGAACGGGCTCTCTGACCGAATGCTCGATCACGACTACTCCGTTCTCTTTCAGCACCCCTCCATCCTCGGGGAAGAGCAGTCCCGCCAATTCTGAGGGCCACCCGGCCCCGTATGGAGGATCGGCGAATACGACATCAAAGGTCCGTCCCTTACGCTTCAGCAAGGACAACGCCCTGCGAACATCCATCGAGAGCAGAGAAAAGGAGGAGTAATCAGCAAAGAGGGCTCGTATCTCCCTTGAACGCCGGGGCAGGATCTCTACCGCTACGACGTAAGCCGCGCCGAGGTCGGCTGCTTTCCTGGCAACTCTTCCTGTCCCGGAGAAGAGATCCAGGAAAGAGAGCCCGTCCATGCCGCCAAGGATGTTAAAAAGCGCGCCCAGCACGATCCCCGATGTCGGTCGAACCTCTTTTACAACCGGCTCCCGTCCTACTGCTCTCCTCACAATCGGGATTCTCCGCTCGGCGGCTCGGGGGCCAGTCCGACGAAATGCCCCTCAATAGCCGAAGCGACTCCCTTCAAGGCCTCCTTCACCGAGTCGGTTAGAAACGGGGCAGAGTATGGGGCAACCTTGACAAGGACGTCGTCACTGCGCTTAACGATCATCAAGAAGAGTTTCTGCTCAAAGCCGCCATCCGTGCAGACGGCCTCAATCAGGTATTCGGTTCCTCTGTCCGAGGAGTAGCTCCTCTTGAGCACCCACAGAGAGTCTCCCCTTCTCCCCTCCAGATTGCTCAGGCTGTTCATCAACCCCTGTAAATCTCCGCTGCCTCGAATCAGGATATGCAACTCCTCATACCTCCCGGAGAGGTGCGACGCATCATCAGCGGCCTCTCCTTTATTCTTCAAAAACCTAAGGCGAAAAAGGTTTTTGCCTTGCTCCGTCCACTTTCGCTCGTACTTTGTCGTCACCGGGCGAGATGGGTTCTCCAACCAGTCAACCGCGGAAAAAGCAGGCTCGTCGGCGAAAGCATCGCGCACCTCCGACGCAAACCACTCCTCATCCGTCATCAGCTCGAAAAAACCGCCACCCTCAAGCGCACCAGCGATCTCGGAGGGGAAGCCGTCACCCGACAGCCTCTTTTTTGAGTGTCTCTTCTTCGGCCACGGACAGGGGAAGTTCATGTAGATTCCGTTGAGCGAATTACGCGCCAGGCACTTTTCGAGAAAGAACCTTGCATCCCCGCACACGAGACGGATATTCTCAACCTGCTCCCTCTTCACCCTCCTAATGGCGCGAAGTACGCACGAACGGGACATCTCCACCCCCCACAGCATAGCTCCAGGATTTTCTTTCGCGAGATGGATCAGATACTCTCCGTTTCCAAAGCCCACTTCAAGGTATACCGAAGCCGCCTCCGTGCCCCTGCGAAGATCCAGAGGAAGCCTTTCTGTCTCTGGTAGTATAATAATGTCGTGGATGTCGATCAACGTCTGAACCTCTCCTGTGATCTTTTATTCAAACGAGAAGATTATATCAGGCCTTTGGGCCATTCATCCAAAAAAAGCGAGCTGGGATGGTATATACTATCAATTATAGAAAAATCCCATCTTCTTCTTTCTGAAGTCGCAGATTATACATAATGCAAAATCCCGTTCTTGTTGTAAAATATAGTAGCTCACCTTACGCACAAGCACCCCTTACGTCGGAGAAGCCATAAAAAATACGCTTCAGGCGGGCAGTTTCAATCGGTTTGTGAATAATAAAACAGGATAGACCGCATGAAGCGGTTAATCCTGAAAAATCAGGAGGAGGTACTTCAATGAAGAGAAACTGGAAATCGATGGACGGCAACACCGCAGCGGCGCACGTTTCATATGCGTTCACGGAGGTAGCCGCGATCTATCCGATCACGCCGTCATCGAATATGCCGGAGGTCGTCGACGAGTGGGCGGCCCGCGGCAGAAAGAATATCTTCGGGAAACCGGTCAGGGTCACCGAGCTCCAGTCCGAGGCCGGTGCGGCGGGAGCGGTTCACGGCTCCCTTTCAGCGGGATCGCTTTCCACCACCTTCACGGCATCCCAGGGGCTGCTTCTCATGATGCCGAACATGTACAAGATCTCCGGCGAGCTCCTTCCGGGCGTGTTCGACGT
>JBAYOX010000267.1:0-2796 GCA_041678025.1 Aminobacteriaceae bacterium | reverse complement strand
TTTCTCTTCATGGTGCGGCGGTTCTCAAGGGCTACCACTCTTGCGATCACCGATGCCGTCTCTCCCGAGACGAGAGAATCAAGGGGGGTGAGAGAGCGCCTGTCCTCGTACCGGCGCGGGAATAGAAAGAGCAGGTCTTCCGCGGTCAGGACATCCAGATTGGCGAGGCACCGTTCCCGCGAGGGGCCGACACCCTTGACGTAGCACACCGGATCGGAGAGGGCGGGCCGGGAGTCCTTCACCTGGGAGCGTCTTCCTCCCCGACAGCCTCGGTGCCGCTGTAATCTTTTTCCATCTCTATCAGCGACGAGAAACGGGACAGAAGAGCACAGAAGTCGGCCTTAAACTCCTGCCTGAGGTTCAGCAGGTGGTCGATATCTTTCCTGGTGCGCTCCTTCCGGGCCTCGGCCTCAAGGTAGAGGCGCTCGGCCTTCGACTTGGCCGCTTCGATGATGTTCTTTGCCTCGGTCTCGGCGGCCTCGGCCTTGGCATCGGCGGTCTTCTGCGCCATCAACAGGGTCCCGGACAGAGCTTCTTTCAGCTCTTCGTGCTCCCGGATCTTGTCCTCCAGACGAGACGCATAGCGCTCGAGATCGGCATACTGGATGCAGTACTTCTGGATGTCCTCCGCCACCTGGTCAAGGAACCTGTCCACCTCAGTGGCGGCGTACCCTCTGACCGCTCTGGAAAACCGTTTGCTTTCAATGTCGCGAGCTGTAAGCAGTTCAGGCACCGTCTCCGTCCTCCCATTCCTCTATCATGCTCTTGCGAGGCGCCGCGATGAACACCCCTCCGGCGGCGCGAATGACAGTCCCCCTGTTGGCAAAAGCCGCCCCGCAGAGAAAGTCGAGCAGACTCTGGCCAGCCTCGCGCTCAATGCCTCTGAGGTCAACCAGAAGCATCTTCCCTTTGCGAAGCGCCTGAGCCAGGTCCTCTTTTCGGCGAAGCCCTTCCTCGCCCCGGACCAATATTATGGCCGCACTCTCCGGAAGGGCCTGTAGAACGCGCTCCTCCCTGGCCTCCAGGTCGGTCGCCTCCACGGCCGGCTCCTCCTCCGCGGCGCTGTCAACAAGACCCAAGAGCGACATCACCCTATCAAGCACGGCCATCGCCTCCCAACGATCAGGCGCGCCTTCCGAAGATGGCCGATCCTATCCTTACCATAGTCGAGCCCTCTTTAATGGCGAGTTCGAAGTCACCGCTCATCCCCATCGAAAGCTCCCCGAGTGGCACCCCGTAACTCCGGGCGAACTCGTCCCTCATCGTGCGCAACATCGCGAAGGCCCTGCGAACCGCAGTCTCGTCCTCCGTAAGAGGTCCGATGGTCATAAGTCCGTCCAGACGCAGCCCCGGGCACTCTCTCAGGAGCACCTCCACAAGCGGCTCGGCCCGGGAAGGGGGGACGCCGTGCTTGCTCTCCTCTCCAGAGGTGTTCACCTCCATCAGTACCGGCAACACAAGCCCCCGTTCCTCCGCAGCCATGGAAAGAGCACGCGCAAGACGCACCGAGTCAACCGAGTCGACTGTAGAGGCAAATTCAACCGCCTTTTTAACCTTGTTCGTCTGAAGATGGCCTATGAAACGCCAGGTAATGTGGGAGCCCTGCCAAAGACGCTTCTTCTCTTCAAGCTCCTGGGCTCTGTTCTCCCCGATCTCCCTTACCCCGCAACGGACCGCCTCGGCTATTGCGTCGACCGAGTAGGTCTTCGTGACAGCGACGAGCCGCACTTCCTCCACGGCCCTGCCGCTTTCGGCCGCCGCCTCCGCCAGGGAGTCGTTTACCCTCCTCAGATTATCCTCGATAGCACTCACCATAGTCTGATTTTCCCTTCTTTCGCTCCGTCGGCGTCAAGGACCACTATATTACCCTGCTGAAGCCCTTTTTGAACGAAAAACCTGTGCCCCTCCACTGGCAATCCCCTGATCTCTTTGAAGCCGACGACATTCCCCTCTACCTGCATGACGCCCAGCCTGCCCTCACGATATAGAACAGACGACTCAGGCAAGACGACGCCCAGGCACTCCCCCGATTCCAGCAGCAGATTGATCTCCCTAGAAAGGGCGCTCTCCACTGGAAAGAATGGCAAGGTCAGATAGAGCTTCGCCTTCGAGCTAAAAAAACTGGAGGCTCGTACAGCGGCCTTCGAGGCCCATCCGAGTTTCTCCGTCTTTATCCGGACGAACCCGGCCGTTATATCCCTCTCAAGCGACGGAGTGATGTCGGTGTACAGGACACATCGAAGCTCCTGGGGCTGCGGCACCAGCTTGCCTATAGGGTCGCCCCGCCTTACGCTCATCTCGGCGGAGAAACCAGCAAGGGGCGGAGATGCGGGCAACGGCGCAAGGCCGGGCCACAGGTCGGAGTAACGCCACTCTCCCTCGGCGCCGTCAAGCCCCGGGATGAAATATCCCACCGAGTCCGACCGTATCGTTGAACGTCCCGAGGTGGAATCAACCACCGCCACGGCCTCCCCACGAGCCACCCTTCTGGGGCCTGGCTCCACAAAGAGGAGCCTGCCTTCTGCAGGAGAGGGCACGATTGCCTCCTCCCATATCAAAGCTCCCTTGACGGGGAACCTCTCTGTATAGACATAAGGCACGGCCACCACTAAATCGGGGGACTCAAGCGCGTTCCGCTCCCACCAGATGGAGTAAAGCAGTATCGTCAGCGCCGTGACCGCCAGGATTGTGCCAAAATAGACGACTCGTCTTAAGATATATGCCCTCATGCTTTTCGCCAGGACTCAGGCTGGCCATTCAAACCGCCCGATCGCAGAAGGCCCTGTTATTCCTCGC
>JBAYOX010000266.1:0-2810 GCA_041678025.1 Aminobacteriaceae bacterium | reverse complement strand
CGCGGTGTTCGTTGATCTGGCGCGAGATCTCCGCACTTGTCTGCTCGATGCCGAACATGGACTTGGTCTTGCTCCAGTGGTAGACGAAGTCGAACTCCCACTTTGTGGCCAGGTAGTGGGCGGCCCTCAGGCTCTTTCGTTCAAGGGAGCTGTCGTCGGCCGTGAAGATATACTCCCTGAAACGGGATGCGAAGTCCGGCGACAGGCTCTCGAGGTCGAACGACAGGGCCTCCGCGACCCATTCGTTGAGTTTGCGGCGCTGCTCCTCGTCCTGCATCAGCCTGTGGAAGACCGGCGGCTTGATATCGGTCAGTACAACGCGGTGCAGGAGCTCGAAGATGCCCCCCTCTATAAGGGCCGTCCAGTCGAGAGCGGAACCGCGCTCCTCCGATTCGAAGCGGGCGATGACCCACGCCATGATCATCTTGTGCGCCTGCTTGCCAAGCTCCGTGAAGACGGCGGGGCGCGGATGGTCGTTCCAGCGCTCCATGCTGGCTGCGGAGAAAATCAGTTCTATCAGCGAGCGGGTGATCATAGTAAGACCTCCTGAATTTGTTTGTAGGTGACTAAGGGGTATATTAAAGACGAAGATTATTATACTGCTTTGAGGCGGGTTTCCAGCGGAATAAAGTATACACTGGCTTAGTGTACAAAAGGCTCTTGACAACAGGGCTTCCGGTGCCCGATAATGCGAGGGTGCCTCTGGGTGCAAAAATATTAGCAAGGAGATGACAGTATGAAAGGAAAGTTCAGTTCAAAGGCTGCGGTACTTGTCGTCGCCGCCCTGGCCCTTGTGGCTCTGGTAGCGGTTCCGGCACTGGCGAAGGACACCCTCGTCGTCGCCAACATCTACGACCCCCGCTCTCTCGATCCGATCGTGCAGAACGAGGTTGCAGCAAGCGGCGCCATCAGCCACATCAACCAGACCCTCATCGACCTCACCAGCGACGGCAACCCCATTCCGCTTCTTGCAGAGAGCTTCGAGCAGCTCGATCCCACGACCTACCAGTTCAATCTCCGCAAGGATGTTAAGTTCCACAACGGCGACCCATTCACTGCCGCCGACGTCATCTACTCCATCAAGAGGGCGCAGACCCCGGCCGGAGCAGCCATCAAGCAGTACGCCGAGGTCATCAAAGAAATCGAGGCACCGGACGATTATACTGTTATCATCAAGATTGAAGAGCCGATGACCCCATTCTGGGGAACGATCTCCCATACATCGCTCGCAATCGTCAACAAGCGCGCGGTCGAGGAGAAGGGTGAGCTCTATCCCCTCGAGCCGGTAGGCACGGGCCCCTTCCAGTTCAAGGACTGGGTCAAGAACGACACTCTTACCCTCGAGCGCTATGAGGACTACTGGGGAGAGAAGCCGGCGTACAAGACCCTTGTTATCCGCTGCATCCCGGAGCGCGTGAACCGCACGATCGGCCTTGAGACCGGCGAGATCGACATCGCCTATCTGATCCCGATCTCCGATATCTCCCGCGTCGAGGAACACGACGACCTATACGTCGTCGGCGGATACGACCACTCGGTCTGCTTCATGGGCATCAACTGCGAGAAGGAACCCTGGAACAATCCGAAGGTCCGCGAGGCATTGGCTCTGGCGCTCGACATTGACGGAGCGCGCCACTCGGTCTTCAGAGGCAGGAGCAAGACCCCCGTATCGATCGTACCGCCGTCCATCAAGTACCACGCCGACGAACTGCCGATGCCGAAGCGCGACGTCGAGAGGGCCAAGCAGCTTCTGGAGGAGGCCGGAGTGACTCTTCCGCTGAAGGCGGAGATCTGGTCCAACTCCTACAAGCCCCGCGTTGACCTTGCGCAGATCTTCCAGGCGCAGCTCAAGGAAGTCGGCATCGAGGTCGAGGCAAAGGTACTCGAGTGGGGTGCCTACCTTGACGGACTTACGCTCGGCGAGCACGATATGTATATACTGGGCTGGGTCATCTCCACGGTCGACCCGGATGGTATCTTCAGCGGTATCATCCACACCGACGGCGGCTCGAACTACTCCAGATTCTACGACAAGGAAGTCGACGCTCTGATAGACCAGGGCAAGGCCATACCCGACGGACCGGAAAGAGAAGCTCTTTACAAAAAGCTGCAGCAGATTGTAGCCGATGCACGCCCCATGCTCTTCCTCTACAATGAGGAGAACTTCTTCGGCCTGAACAAGAACGTAGAGGGCTTTGTTCCGAGCCCCAAGGGCTACCACGACCTCACCAAGGTCACCTTCAAGGAATAAGACGAGAACTGTTTGTTTTAGCACCGCCAAGCTATACAGGCAAAGCAGGAGCGTTTTTGCTCCTGCTTTGCCTTGCGCCCCGTTTGTACTTGCGGGGACGTTCAGGAGGGATAGTCCATTGCTGAAGTATATCGTAAAACGAATATTCTCGCTGATCCCTGTGATGCTCGGAGTGGCCTTCATCGTCTTCACCCTGCTCTACCTGACGCCGGGCGACCCGGCACGCATTGTCCTGGGGGAGCAGGCAACCGCCGAAGCCATTCAGGAGTTCCGCGAGAAGGAGGGGCTGAACGACCCGTTCCTGGTCCAGTTCGGCAACTATGTGTGGAAAGCTGTGACGAAGGGGGATATCGGGCGCTCGTACATGACTCGCCGTTCTGTCGCGAACGAGATAATGAACGCCTTCCCCTCGACGTTGAAGCTGGCTCTGTGCTGCGTTGTCGTAGCGGTGATACTCGGGATCCCGATCGGGATACTGTCCGCCATACGACAGAACTCATTCTTCGATAATATAACTCGCTTCCTTGCCATTCTGGGGCTCTCCATGCCCGTCTTCTGG
>JBAYOX010000265.1:0-2817 GCA_041678025.1 Aminobacteriaceae bacterium | reverse complement strand
GTAGGGGATTTTCGCCCCTCTTCGCTTCGTCAAGAGAAGATCAAGCGAGGGAGTTCGGACACGATAAGCGTCGAGCTGATTCAAAACACCGATATTGCGGCCGCCCTGGGCAAGCAGAAGAGAGAGGGGCAGATTCTGATCGGGTTCGCTGCGGAGAGCCATGATATCCTTCAGAACGCCGCCTTGAAGATAAAAAACAAAAACCTGGATTTTATCGTCGCGAACGATATAACAGATCCAAACTCGGGCTTCGGCGTCGACACTAACAGCGTACGCATCCTCGGGGCTGATGGTTCTTCCTCCGAGTATTCCGGGCCGAAGGAAGATGTCGCGGAGGAGATTTGGAACGTCGTAACGGGCGGGTAAGGGCGCTCAGACATGCTCTGTTGTGAGGTCGTCGTCCCCGGGCCGTGGTGGAATGGCCTGACCTACAGTACAGACTCTCCCGTTGCGCCCGGGTTGCGGGTGGCCGTGCCGCTGGGGCGGGGGGAGCGAATAGGTATTGTCAGGGAGACACGGGATCTCAATGAGGATAAAGAGGCGCAGTTCACTCTGAGGCCGATTAAGGGCGTGCTTGACGAATACCCAATCTTTCCTGGACGTCTGTGGGAGCTGTTCGAGTGGGGAGGAAGAGTATTTCTGTGCGGAACGGGAGAGCTTCTGCGAATCGCCAGTCCGTCGTCGATCCTTGACTCGACCGAGCCTGTATCGCTGATGCCGCCGATGGACGACTTACAGGTTGCACTGACACCGGAGGAGCTGTTTTTATACTCCTGCCGCCAGGAGGAACGCTGGCTCAAGTACACTGATTTTTTAGAGGGAAAGAGGGGTTTTATCGTTCTCTTCCCGGAGCAGGAACTGGCCAGGAAGTTTTGGGGCGACCTGCCCAAGGCAGTGCGGAATGAGACGATACTATGGCCCTCTCAGGGTGGCAAAAGGCTGTCGGCAGCCTGGAACACCGTCCGCAACGAGCCTCTGCGGGGCGTTGTCGGAGGTCCGGGCGCAGTCTTTGCCCCTCTCCGGTACGTGGACGCGATTATCGTGGACGAGGAGAGCAGCGGCGCGTATCGGACATACACCAAGCCCCTGGTCAATATACGAACCCTCGCCGGAAAAAGGGCCAGGCTCGAGTCCGCCTCACTTTTGTTGTCCGGCAGGGTGCCCTCGTCCAGGGTCTTCCTGCGAGGCAGGCTTAACTCTTCCGAGCGGCCAAAAAGGGAGAGCATTCGATTTGCCGGCATAAAAGAGGCCTTTGCTGCTTCTCTCCGAGGAATAGGGGACTCAATGCCGCTCACAAGCGCGCTCTTCTCGGAGACGGGGCTGTGCCTCTCCTCCGGCAGGACTGTACTGTGGCTGCTCGACAGAAAGGGCTATGCCGGTGAAATAGCGTGCGAGGACTGCGGCAGCGCCGTACGATGCCGAAAGTGCGGTGCCTCCGTTGTATGGGAGGAGAAGAGAGGGCGCACGAGATGCCCCTCTTGCGGAGAGCTGCGCTCCATGCCAGAGGAGTGTCCGGCATGCAGGGGGCGGCTCCTGACGGGAAAACGCCCCGGGCTTGAGGCTGTATTTCCTGTGGCCAGGGGGCTGGTTAACGAAGGGCAGCCCGCTCTCCTGCTCGACGATCTCAAGGCGACCGGGAAGAGAAGGCTCAGGGAGATAACCGACGGTCTTTCCCGGGGGGGGATTGTCCTGGGAACCCGTGCGGCACTGTCTTTGTGCGATAATCTTGATATTGGTTTCATCGCCTGGTTGGACGCTGATGCCGAGGTGCGAAGCGTGGCTTACCAGGCGAAGTTCACTGTGTTCTCCATGGTCTGGGAGTCGATCTGGAGGGGCGGAAGCGCGGACGGGCGGGTCGTCCTTTTGCAGAGCAGAAGGCCCGGATCAGGCTGGCAGAGAGGTGTGGCGCAGGGGTGGAGCGCATTCTGGAAGCAGGAGCTTTCGGAGAGGAGGGAGCTGGAGTTGCCTCCCTTCTCCTATCTGTTCGAGATAAAGGCGCACTCGGCGGAGCAGAAAGCGGAGATTCTTGCAAGCCTGGAGGGAGCGCGCATGAATCCCATGGACCCGGGAGACCCTCCTCTGGTTATCTGGCTTTCTGCGACCTCCGTTGTGCCCGTCAGAGAGGCGCTTGCGCCGTTTTTTTCGATAGCGCGCTCCAGGAGAGGTTTCCCTGGGATCTGCGTTTGGATTGATTGAGATTCGTCGGGGAGGAAAAGGCAATGCCTGTTGTTTCGATCGTTGGAAGGCCCAACGTGGGAAAATCATCGCTGTTCAATCGACTTCTGGGAAGGCGGGAGGCGATTGTGGACGATATGCCCGGAGTTACCAGGGACAGACTCTACGGAGAGGCCGAGTGGCGGGACAAGAAGTTTTTTGTGGTCGACACCGGAGGTTTTTTGGCAAGGGACGAAAATGAGTTCGTCCAGGGTATGAGGTCGCAGGTGAAGGTCGCTATAAGAGAGAGCGACCTTGTGCTCTTCGTGATAGACGGCAAAGAGGGGCCTACTTGGATGGACGAGGACGTAGCGGACATGCTACGCCGTTCCGGCAAGCCCGTCATAGTTGTGGCCAACAAGATAGACGATGGAATACACGAGGATCTCGTCTTTCAGGCCTACTCCCTTGGTTTCGAGAATGTTGTCGGAGTCAGTGCGGAACACAAGCGCTATATTTTCGACCTTCAGGAAATGATCATCTCGCACCTCACGGACGTCGAGGAAGAGCCTGCGGACGAGGAGGCGATTCGCGTCGCGATCGTCGGTAGGCCAAACGTCGGAAAATCGAGCCTTTTGAACTTCCTGGCGGGAGAAGAGAGGG
>JBAYOX010000264.1:0-2826 GCA_041678025.1 Aminobacteriaceae bacterium | reverse complement strand
GCCCGTCCAGTATCCTTCCGGGTCCATGTAAGCCGGAGGTATCGACTCGGCCCCTGCAGGAACGTAATGCTCGAAGATGCCCTCTCCCTTCCCCGCGACAAAAGCGTCGGCTATGCCACCGAAGAAGACGTCGGCCTGCGGATTTTCCTTCTCAGCTATAAGCCGGGCCAGCACCTCGCCTGAGGGAAATCTGAGAAAGTTGATCTTTATCCCCGTCTCCCTAGTGAACTCGTCGAAGACCGCCGTCGCGTACCTCTCCGACCAGATCGTGTAGACATTAAGCTCCTCCGCAGCAATCGCCGGCATTGGCGCGAGCACGGCGCAGAGCAGAGCGACCGGCAAAGCAATTCCCCTGATGAAGCTCCTCATTCGAATCATCCCCCTGGCGAGATTTATTACCCTTATCCTACGCCCAATTCGGGGACGACTCCATAACCAGTTTAAGAGAAAAATCGGGTGCTACTGGCATCGTTCCAGAGGCAACAAAATCGGCATAGCTGGTAGATTCGTACCAGGCTATGCCGATTTATGGCAGTAAGTGTCGCTACTTGGGGTAAAGGCTATTTCAGGATCGTGATGCGCCCCTCCACGTCGGCCTTCATCTCGCCCAGGTGGCGGATGTACTCGGCGGTGGACTCCATTATGAACTGCTCAAGCGAGACGAACGAGCCGTTCTTCAGCACGACGTACTTGTCGCCGCCTCCAGCGGTCCAGTCGCTGGTCGCAAGGGTGTACTCCTTCTCCGGGTCGACTTCGGCCCAGCCTCCGTCCTCCTGCAGAACCTCGACCTTCGTCACCCTGTCGCCCTCCTCGCGAAGGACGCCGTTGTTGTCGATAAGGCGGGGCTGTTTTCTGGTGTCTATCTCGACGCGGACGCCGGAGATCTGCATGAAGCCGCCCGTCGGGGTGCGCAGGCTCTCGTCGTACTCGTCGTTCTCTCCGATCAGGGCCGAGGCGCTGGTCTCCATCACCTGGAGAAGCTCCGCGCCGGTGACCTTGCCGACGTACAGTGTGTTGCCGAAGGGCATCATGTTGTTTATCTCCGCGTAGGAGATCTTGCCGGCCGGGTAGATCTGGTCGCCGCGTATCCCTCCGCCGTTGACTATCCCGATCTGCGCGCCGGACTTCCATCTGAAGGCGTCTGCGATCAGGTTGCCGAGGTTGGTCTCGGCACAGCGGATCGCGCCCTTGCGCGCGTCCATGTCCACCGGCTGGTCGGCGATGGGCTCGGAGAAGCGCTCTTCAAGCTCCTTGCGGAACGGCTCGATCAGCGCGGCGATGCTCTCGTCCTCGGCAACGGAGGCGTCAAGCTCCTCGACGCGCCAGGAGGAATCCTTCGAGATCGCGCCGTCCTTGACGGTCAGCTCCATCACTCCAAGGTGCCTTGCGTACGAGCCTGCCTGCCCGATCAGCGTCGTCCAGCCTCCGGGGCCCTCGATGAACTCGCCCTCCTCCATGAGGGTGTGGCTGTGAGCGCCTATGATCGCATGTATTCCTGCGACCTTCGAGGCGATCTCCCTGTCCGCGTCAAGCCCGCAGTGGCTCAGCAGGATGACGGCGTCAGGCTTCTCCTCGGCCAGGATGTTGAGCATCCTTTCGGCCTCGGCGGGTAGGTCCTGACCGGGGCGGAAGTCCTCGCTGCCCTTGGTGACGAAGGCCAGTGCCGGGGTGACCAGCCCGAAGAAGGCGACCTTCATTCCATTCTCGGTGGTCTTGATGACGTACTCCGGCAGAGGTGCGGGTGTGCCGTCCTTGAAGCGCAGGTTCGAGACCACCACGGGGAACTCCGCGTAACCCAGCGCCTCGAAGAAGATATCCTTTCCCAGGTCGAACTCGTGGTTTCCGATGGTGCCGACGTCCACTCCCATCGCGTTGAAGCCCGTCATCTCCGGCTTGCCGTGGAAATAGAAGAAGAGCGGCCCCTCGTTGATGTCCCCCACGTTAACGAGGAAGAAGTTGCCGGGGTCCGTAGCGCGTATCCTCTCCGCGACGGTGTGCGCCTTGGCCAGTCCCCCTGCGTCCTTCTCCGAGTAGATGCGTCCGTGGACGTCGTTGAGTGACGCCAGGGTCAGCTTCCCGTCCGCGGCGAACGCCGCAACGGCCGTCACCGCGAGGAGCAGCGCCAGGATGCCGATTTGAACAAAACGCCTTGCCTTCATTGTACATACCTCCTTGATGAAAAATACACGCCCCTACGGGGCGGTCGCAGCCCGAATTATAGCACCAACCGCATTAGCGCGGCAGGGGCGGAGTGAAAGGCGGCTGTCTGCGGAAGAGAGTCCTCCGCTCGAATGAGTTCGCGATGGAGATCAGAGTCCCCTCGCTCCACGGCCGCCCCATGAACTCGATGCCTATTGGCACTCCGATGGGGGCGCTCTCGGACGGGCGGGAGAATCCTCCAGGGAGGGTTATCGCCGGGAAGCCGGTCGCCGAGGCAAGGACTCCGTTGCGCTCCGTCTGAGGCTCGCCGATCGGGACCACCAGGCGCTTCTGGTGCGGGTAGACCAGCGTATCCAGCAGGAGGTCGGCCATCAGCTTCATTATCCTGCTTCTCAACTCCTGGCGCACGAGCGTTCGTCTGCGGTACTCGTCGCTCTCCCTGGCCAGGGAGGCGGCACGCCTCAGGTTGTCTACTATTCCGGGGTGCACCTCTCCGGAGGCCGCCAGAGCCTCCAGGGTGTGGAACCGGGCCGCGTCCCCGAGCCCCGCGAGATAGCCCTCCAGGTCGTCCCTAAGGGTGTGAAGGTGGACGCTGACCTCCGAGACGATTAGGTTCGCGTCGAACGGCTCGTCCAGTTTAATTACCTCTGCGCCTGCCTCTTTCAT
>JBAYOX010000263.1:0-2842 GCA_041678025.1 Aminobacteriaceae bacterium | reverse complement strand
GCGGACGAGCGCCTTCACCCTGCCGCCCCTCCACGCCCACACAGTCGGCGGCACGACGTACACCACCCCGCCTCTCCATCCGATTGAGCGAAGATGAGAGAGCAGGGGGAGGTGAAAGTCCGGACTGTCTATGAAAACCGCCGCCCGCACCCCGCTGCTCACGATGTAAGAGGCCAGATTCCTCTTCAGACTGAGCAGCCGGGGAATCGCGGGGATTACCTCGCCCACCCCCATCAGGTGAAGGGCGCGCGAGTCGCGCACTATCTCCACTCCGGCGGCGGCGCTCCTCTCCCCTACCATGCCTGAAAGGGGGCCGTCGTACCCATTCGCACGGAGCGAGAGAACGAGCGAGGCTGCGTACATATCTCCCGACACCTCGCCGCAGCTCAGAAAGATTCCACCGGCAGGGGCAAGACTCAAGCGTTCTCGCCTCCAAAGAGCGGAGCTGAGCCCCTCGCTCCCCAGACTGAGATGCCGAGGGGGGAGGCTAGCTCTTTGAAGCTGTCAGCGTCGATCATCAGGGTTCTACCGGACTCAATGGCCAGGCAGGTCAGACCGGCGCTCTTCATGTTCCTTAACGTCTCGACCCCTACCACGGGCACGTCGAAGCGGACGTCCTGGTCGGGGCGCATCATCTTCACGAGGACTCCTCCGGGAGGCGTCCTGCCTTGGGCGGCTCGCTCCATTATGAGAGAACCCGCCCTTCTTATCATCGCGTCCGTACCCTCCATGGCCTCTACCGCCACCACGGCACCACGGGCCGTAACCACTCCCTGTCCGAATGAGAGGGGAAGGGTGACAGAGAGCACCCTGCGTCCGAGCTCGATATCCGCCAGCTCCTCTTCTGTGGGGCGCCTCCCCGCTATCTCCCCCTCAGTGGCAAGGGAGTCGCCCAGAAGCGCCGCATAAGGGAGCACTCGCAGCCCCGCGGCCTCGAAGGCCGCAACCACCCTCCCCAGCAGGCTATGGTCGTCGTTGTCGACTTCCCCGACGATCTCCCTGAGGGACGGATCGGAAAGCTCTCCGTACATCAGGTTTTTCGGCACCATTCCGGCCATTATGACGGAGTTCGCGCCCCTCCTCCGCATGTCCCCCACCGCCGCGCACAGGTCCAGTCCACCGGGCAGCGGCACTGACTCCACTCCCTCCAGGGATGAGAATGGCTCTATCTCACCCGCGCAGTAGACCAGCAACGGGAGCCCCAGACGGGATGCCTGCCTGGCAATCAGGACGGGGAGGTCTCCACCCCCGGCTATGAGGGCGGGGCGAAGGCCCTCGGAGTTATTAAGAATGGATGTCATGATTCTCAAATCCTTTCCTTGCTCGCTCATCCGTTGGCCCTTCTGGCGAACCAGCCCCCGATCAGGAGAAAGCAGACGTTCGGAAACCACGCGGCGACAATCGCAGGCATATAGCCTGAATCCCCGAACGCGCGACAGAAGGACATGACGACATAGTAGGCGAAGACAATAAGGACGCTCAGTCCGAAGCCGATGCCCGGCCCGGACCGAGTGGAGCGCACTCCGAGCGCCGAGCCGAGCACTGACAGCACCACTGCCGCCCACGGAAGGGCGAGCCTCAGGTGGAACATTACCTTGAGCGGGGCTAGCGACTGACCCTGCTGCTCCATCATGGCTATCTGTTCCAAAAGCTCCAGCGAGCTCATCTCCGAAGGGCTTCTGGAAGCCTGCTCTATCTGCCGGGGGCTGAGGTCAAGTTGCAGCTTCTGTCTGTCGAAGCGGAAGAGGGACTGCACCTTGGCCGACTTCGTCACCTCGAAGACCTGACCGTTGTCGATCCACCACTCTCCGCCCTTCCACACGCCCTCGTCGGCCAGGGAGATCCTGTGAAGCCTTCCATCCTCGAACTCCTGGATGATGATCTCCTTCATCAATCCTTCCCTGGGGTTAAGCTCTCCGAGATAGATCACGCGACTCAGCATCCCGTCACGCTCATCCCTTAGGAAAACCTTCTCCTTCAGCATGGCGGGCTTCTCGTGCAGGACCTCGTACTTGAGCAGGTTCTCCGCCGCCCTGTTGGCGAAGGGAACAAGGGTCTCAGCGGCTAGCATCGCGAAGAGGCTGACCAGCACCGCGGCTAGGAATACCGGCCGCAGAATTCTGTGAAAGGGGATGCCCGCGGACTTGAGCGCCACCAGCTCGCTGTTGGCCGACAGTTTGCTGAAGGTCAGCAGCGCCGAGAGCAGCGAGCCCATGGGAAGGGTGAGTATGACGACCTCCGGAAGCTGGTAGAGAATAAGGCGCACGACAACGCCGAGCCCGACCCCCTGCTCGATGATCAGGTTGGCGGCCTGAAAGAGCAGGTCGCCCGCGACGAAGACCATCGTGAAGGAGGCGACGCCGAAAAGGAAGGCACCGGACAGCTCCTTCAGTATGAACTTGTCCAATATTCCCATACCGGTCCGCAGCTTCATGGTTACTCCTCCGCCGCGCCCGCTGCGGCGTTCTGCATCAGGATGAGCTCCGCTGCCTCGCGCACCGCTCCCTCTCCCCCGCGCGCTATGGTGACCACGTCGGCGGCGGACTTGGCAGCGGAGGTGGCATCGGAGGGTGCGAATGACAGACCGACCGCGCGAAGGCACTCCGCGTCGTTCACGTCGTCCCCCATGTAGGCGACCTCCTTCGAAGAGATGCAAAGCTCGTCCATAAGAGCTGTCAGCACCGGAAGTTTGTCCCCCACGCCGTTGAAAAGCAGGTCGATGCCCAGCTCCTCGGCCCTGCGAGCCGTGGCCTCAGAGTGCCGCCCGCTGAGAAAGGCGGTTTTAACGCCTCCTTCGCGGAGCATCGCGATCCCCATTCCGTCGTGGATATCGAAGCGCTTG
>JBAYOX010000262.1:0-2848 GCA_041678025.1 Aminobacteriaceae bacterium | reverse complement strand
GGTGTGCCGGAAAAAATAGGCCGGGAATCACCCGGCCTAAATTTTCGCTGCTAAACCGCGCCTATCTCGTCCACCGCCTTGCGTATAGCCGCCTCCGCCTCGGGGGGCAGCCTGTCAAGCCCGCCCTTCTCGGTCGCGCGCGAGACGACGAACGACAGCCTGTCCCTCAGTCGGGACTGGAGCTCCCTGCGGTACTTCTGGTCGTCGTAGTCTATCGGGAAGGAGTGCAGGTCCATGGTCTGTATGTCCGAGAAGGAGAGGAAGGGGACGAAGACCGCACTCCCCTCCACGGTCGCCTCCACAATACCCAGTGTATCGGACGGCTTCACGTTCCTCCCCATGAAATCGCCTGTGTTGAGGATGTAGCAGTCGACCCCGTCGTTGAACAGCGACTTGAAACGCTCATAGTCCACTGAGAGGGGGTATGTGCGGAAGGGGTTGGCATACGACTCGATCACCAGTGCGTTCGGGTCAACGCCGGAGGCCAGACGCTCGGCAGATGTCCTCTTGGTGGCGAGAGTCGCGCCGAGGGTTGCGGCCAGATCGGGGTCGTTCAGCTTGAGGACCGGTGGCATGGAGGGGTCCTTCATCAGCCAGAAGATGGCGTCGATCGGCTCGTCTATCCTGTCCACCCTTTTGGGCGACCAGAACCTGGACTTTATCGCCCTGCCGTTGCCGTTGCGCAGATCCTCGGTGACAGCGTGCAGCAGTCCGTCGGTTCCGCGGGTGACTCCGCAGTTCTGAAGGGTGATGATGAACTTGTTGTCCTCGCACCCCATCGGGTAGTCCTGGACCTTGTCGAAGTAGGTGGGCTCAAGCGCGATGGAGTACTTCTCCTCCGTCTTGATGATGAAGGCGTCGTCGTGGAGCACTGTGACCTCGTATTTGTCGCCATGGCGCGCGTGCGTGATCGTCGACTTCCCCGAGCCGGAGAGGCCGAAAACGGCCGCGACGAAGGAGCGCCCACCGTCGAGGTTGTAGCGCTTCAGCCCTCCGTGGCAGGATGCGTAGCCGTTGCGCGCCGCAATGCCCCACGCCAGGGTGAGGGTTCCCTTTTTCAGCTCGCCGAAGTAGCGCATTCCAAGGATGGCAGCACAGTTGTGGAGCGGATCGAAGAAGGCCAGCCCGTAGGGGTAGTCGGGAGAGGACCAGTTCGGGTCGGCGAAGACGAATATGTCGCCATCCGGCAGCTTTCTGGAGGCGGCATACATCTCCTTGTAGGCGTCGTTCAGATACTGAAAGTTGAGCATCCAGTTGTAGACCAGGTTCTCGAAGGTCTCGGGGACCATCAGGTGCGCCTTTACCATGAAGTCCCCCTCAAGGCCGATATACGTCTCGGCCGAGTAGAAGGTCCGGAAGCGCGCTCCGTAGACTGCCTCCCTGAGAAGCGGCGCAAGCTCCGCCATATTCACTCCCGGCTCCCCGACGATCTTCCTGGCCGCCGCGCATCGGCCGACCACAGTACCGTCGTTCATCAGGAGGACGTTGGCCCCCTCCGGAATTCCCTGCTCCGCCGGCCTATGAACGGGCATCCCCGTCATCTCGACCGTCCCGGGAGACCTTTTCGCCAGCTCGTACGCCTGTTCCAGGCTCGTAACCGAGACCACGTTGTTTCCAAAAAAAGCCGATTCGATCGTGGTCCTGGCCTGCGATCCGATCTGTGAAAAGCTCTCGGGATCGGTGTAGAACTCAAGGGTTGACAAAGTACTCTCCTCTTTCTCCCCTACCGGGGTAATTTTGTCCCGGAGAAGCCCTCCGGGCGTCTCCATTGTACCCCTTATAGCCCTCTGGCGGAACGGATGCGCCCGTAAGCGTCCTGAATCTCCTGAAATCTCTTGGAGGCAAGCTGTACGAACTCGTCGTCCAGTTTCTGTCCGATGAACTTGTCCGGATGATAACGGGCGGTGAGCTCTCGATAGCGTCTCTTTATATCCTCGTCCGACGCCGAGCGGGAACAGCCAAGAACCAAGTAGGGGTCCCTCGTGCGTCCGGCCTCTCCGGTGCCGGGCCTCTTCCCGGCGTTGCCCGAGGGCCCCGGCCCCGGCGGAATACCGGACCCTCTAATAGCATCCCTCATAATTTTGGAGAAGAGCATAAAGAGCAGCACGGGCGCCGCCCTCAACAGCAGACGGAAGAGCAGCATCAAAGACCTCCAAACTCTAAAAATCAGGATCCTATAAAGAACCTTCTCCCGACGGATAGAGGGATGAACCTCTCTCCGAATTCCTTCAGAAGCCGCGCCTGCATCGGGAAGCCGGTGCAGTGCCCGCAGGCGATCCACTCCGGATCGAACTCCTTCAGCCCCTCGATAGTCCCATCCATCGCCTCTTCGCAGGCGTTCACCAGGTGCAGCCCCCCAACGACTCCAACCACAGGCTCGTTCGGGTAGAGGCCGCGCGCGTGCCTGAGCATGTTTATCACCCCTGAGTGGCTGCAACCGGAGAGCAGCACCATGCCTCTGTCCTTGATGCGGGCGATCACGCCCATGTCGTCCATCATCGGATCGGGGACGGCGGTGCCGTCGCACATGGTGTAAAAGCCCTTCGCCCTCCCCTCGAAGTCGGTGGTGCGCGGGACCTCGCCGGTGGTCGACAGTCCTTCCGCTATCGGAAAGGGGGCGTCGGAGAGCAGGAAGACCCCGCCAAGCGCCTCTACGGCCTCGCGCCTGTCGTCCGGGCGAACCCCGAGAGGTGCGACGACCGGAGCTATGCTGAAGTGCGGACGGAAGACCTCTGGATGGGCGATGACGGGCAATTCGCGCCTGCCGACGGAGCCTACCAGGGCGGCCAACCCTCCTGTGTGGTCGTAATGACAGTGGGAGAGCACCACGAACTCGATCTCCTCCGGG
>JBAYOX010000261.1:0-2855 GCA_041678025.1 Aminobacteriaceae bacterium | reverse complement strand
GCTCATTGAGATCATATGAGGAGCACAGAGCTGAGAGTCACTAAGCTCGTCCTCCCTTGCGAAGACCTCGCGTACAGGGCCATCCATCGCAATCCGCCCCTCCTTCATCACGACCACCCTGTGAGCGTACTCCGCCACAACCCACATGGTGTGGGTGATCATGACCACCGTTCGCCCCGCCTCATTCAGCTTTTTGACCAGCTCCATCATCTTGCGCTGCCCCCTGTAGTCAAGCCCTGTTGTGGGTTCGTCCAGCACGATGATTCCCGGGCGCGCGGACAGCACCGAGGCCACCGCCACTCTCTGCCTCTCTCCCTTGCTCAGTGAAAAAGGGTCTTTCTCTTCAGAGCCGGCCATGTCCACGGCCTCCAGAGCCTCGCTAACCCTTGCGTCCAGCTCACTCCCGGGGCACCCCCTCATCCTCGGGCTGAAAGCGACCTCCTCCCGCACCGTCTCGGAGAAGATCTGGTGATCCGGGTTCTGAAAGACATAGCCTATCTCCCTGCCTATCTCGAAGACCGAGTGCCTAGAGGTGTCCATTCCGCGTATGAGCACGCTGCCCTTCGTCGGACGGAGGAGGCCGTTGAAGTGCTTCGCCAGGGTGGTCTTGCCGCTGCCATTGTGCCCCAGGAGCGCCACGAACTCACCCTCGCGAACCGACAGGTCAACCCCGTCCACCGCCCTGTTCCCGCCTGGATAGACGTGGCACAGCCCGCTCACCCTCAGGACCTCCGCGCCATAGCGTTCCAGTCGCGACCTATCTTTCAGCAGGAGCTCCTCGTACCTCGACTGGTCGAGAGAGTAACCATGTTCCCTGAAAAAGGCCGCCCCCTCTGCCGGCAGAAGCGGCATCTCCTCTGGCTCAATAGCGCTTGCCATCTGAAAAAACTTCGGCACCGGAAGCGGCATTACACCAACCCGCTCCGTGAACACCGCATCTCTGAGTATGTCGGCAGGCCGACCCTGAGCCGTTATCGCCCCATCCTCCATTATGACAAGCCGGTCGGCCTTCAGGGCCTCCTCCGTCTCGTGCTCGATTATGATGAGGGTAAGAGCGCCCCTCTCATGCAGCTCGCGGGCGATTCCGAACACTCCTGTCTTTCCAAGAGGGTCAAGATCGGTGGTAGGCTCGTCCATGCAGACTATATCCGGCTGCATAGCCAGTACGGAGCCTATCGCCAGACGCTGCTTCTGCCCACCGGAGAGAGCCGACGGGCTTCGGCCTTCGAAGCCCTGAAGATTTACGGTCTTCAACACCTTGACGATCCGCTCGGCTATATCATTCCTGGGGACAGCGAAGTTCTCCGGTCCGAAGGCTATCTCAAGGCGGACGTTCGTTGAGAAAAGCTGCGCCTCGAAATCCTGAAACACAAGCCCGATCTCCTCGGCCATCCTGTTCACAGAGCTCTTGCCTGCCTCCACTCCGTTCACCAGCACGACGCCCTCGTACTCCCCGTGCATGAAGCGCGGGACAAGCGAGTTCAGACAGTTGGCCAGGGTGGATTTCCCCGCGCCGCTCGGGCCCATTATCACCACGAACTCGCCCTTTTCCACATCTAGATCGATCGACCTAAGCGCTACAGCGCCCTCGTTCCTCCTGTAAGAGAAAGATAGTCCTCTGATAGACACGGCCTTTTCTCTCATCATTGTTTATCGATGCCCCTTCGGTGCGGCGAAGGACGCCTCGACTCACCCCCCTCTGACCTTTGCAGGCCGTCGCCATCAATAATAAAGCTCTTCCATTATAGCCGCCATTGCTGTAAAATGCAGTATATAGGTGCATCCGGTGTTTGAACAGTTTTTTTTCGCCCGTAACCGAAAAGGATGTGTTGACGGATGATAAAAAGCGAGACCATCAGAAACTCACTGTTCATGGGAATGAGCCTGCTCTTCTTCGGAATCGCGCTATCTTTTGTCGCTCAAAATGGGATGGAGGAGCTGTCTCTCTCCGTGGAGAAGTCCACGTACAGGGTTCTGAAAGAGAGTGAAAGCGCCGAGATTCTCAACCTGAGCCGGCTGACCGACGCTCTCGGAGGGGCCGTGTCCGACATACTGGCCGAGATTTCCGTTAAACATCTGCTAAACGACGATTTCGACGCCGTGGCCGATATCGTTGAGGCCGCGCTGAAGTTTCCAGACATCATCTCGATAATAGTAAAAAAATCCGACGGCACGATCGTCGCTGGCGAGTCGTGGATGGGCTCCCTCGACGGGGAGGGGAGGATAAAGGGCTTCAGGACCCCGATTCTGCACGTCAACAAGATGATCGGCTCCGTAGAGATCGTGGCCACCACCGCCTTTCTGGACAACATACGCACCGGGAACGATAATTCCCGAGAGAAACTCCTCTCCTCCTTCAAGTCAGACGCGGAGGCGACCAGGATCTCGGTGGGCGAAAAGATCATCACACTCGCCGCAACCCTCCTTTTCTTCTTTTTGATAGTCAACACCTCGATAATACTCGGCTTCTTCGCTCCTTTGCGCAGGATGACAAGCGTGATCAAGCTCTTCTCCGACGCAAACCTGTCGCCGAACTCCGGACCGGCTGCTCCTCTGCTTGGAGATGCACTGAGCCAGTTCAAGGCCGACCTTGAGCACACGGTACCGGCGGGCCCCAGCGACGAGTTCTCCGTGCTCTCATCGGCCCTCATCTCGATGACCGACCTGCTTCGCTCCCGCATGAAGGTCCAGGAGGCAATCACCGATATCCTGAACGTCGCGGCGACCTCCCGGACCAAGGAGGACCTGGCCTGGAGCCTCCTCAGGCTGCTCATGAAGGAGACGGGCTCGTGCATGTGCGCCTTCTACATACGTAGGGATACGGATCCTGACTCCATGCAGCTAGTAGCGTCGGC
>JBAYOX010000260.1:0-2865 GCA_041678025.1 Aminobacteriaceae bacterium | reverse complement strand
TCGATGGCTGCGGGGGAAGCGACTGGTTATTTCGAGGCCCCGGAGGCGAGGTGGACCGACGGAGAGAGAGAGGTCGTCTTTGCCAAGGGGGCCTCCTTCCGTAGCGACGGCATTGTGTTCGAGGGCAGTATTGTGCGGGTCACCTTTTCCGGGGTGCTATCCGCGGAGAAAGGAGCGTCGGTCTCGTGGTCGCCACCCGAAAAACAGGATTGATCTTTTTCCTTTTGTCGCTTCTATTGATAGCCGGTACTAGCCTCCCTTCGATGGCCGAGCCCTCCGAGAGTGGAGATGATACTGTCTATCTGGACGCGGACAAGGTGATCTTCGAGGAGGTGTCCGGGCTCGCCGTTGCGGAGGGTAACGTCCGAGTGCGGAGCGACGCCCTTCGCATCTTCGCGCATAGAGTCGAGATGGACTCATCCGAGCAGGTCTTGTCCGCCTCGTCGGCACCGGGGAAAAAAGTCTCAATGATACAGGGGGACAGGGTGCTTACCGGAGACTCGCTGAGCTACAATATGGCCACCCGCGAGGGTGTGCTTCACGGCGCGGCGGGTTCGTCGCCGGCCGGTGACGGCAGGGTCTTCTTCAAGGGGGGGGAGATGGCGGTCGCCCCCGTGGAGGCCGCGCGCGACAAGGGGTGGGTGTCTTCAAAGGGCGCCCGAGGCGTAGAGGAGGACGAGCTGGTCGGCAAGATGAGCGATGTTTCGCTCACCACCTGCGGTCAGAAGAATCCTCACTATCGGCTTGAGTCCAAGAGCGTGGTATATATCCCCGGAAAGAGGATAATCGCCAAGACCCCCAAAGTCTATATCGGAGAGCACCTTCTGTTCACATACCCGTTCGACTACGTCGTGCCACTCGACCCTAAGCAGAAGCGCGCCCTTTTAAGCTCCTTCATCCCGGTCGTTGCAAGCGATTCGGACAAGGGGCAGGGCATAGGAATAGGAGGCCCCTATGTCTGGGACACGGGAAAGGCGAACCTGAACGTCGTCTGGTGGTCCGACGCCGGATGGGAGGGGAAGCTCGCAGTCGAGCAGAAGATAAATGACTTCCTGACCGTATGGGGGGCAGTAGAGCGCTCCTACGAGAAGGACTCGGACGAGAACACCCTTCGCCCCTCATGGGGAGTTTTCCACGCCTCCGGGGGGTACGAGGCGTCGTTGCGGTGGACTCAGCGCGAGGCGGTGTCCATTCAGAAGAAGGCCGGCGAGACCTATCACGGCATCCTGTGGCGTTCCCCCGAGTTCACCCTTCTGGGACCGTGGGGGAGAACCCCTCTTCTTAACGCCTACGGAAGGGTTGGCGTCCTTTGGGGAGAGTACGAGGACGTGCATCCGGACGCGAACCTCGATATCCGCCGCACAGGCGCGGAGGTGCATATCTACTCCGAGGAGCGGCAGGCGGACTACAGCTCCTTCGTCAACACCAGGTACAGACGCTACTGGTACGACGATGCGGACTCCATGGAGCAGGAGATACTGGACGCGACCGTGGGCATACGTTGGTCCTGGGGCAAGGTCGACCTCGGCACGGCTTACGTGCGCCGCTGGGTGACAGGCGAGACCCCCATGCTGTGGGATTGCTACAGCGACAGGGAGGAGCTGTACCAGTGGGTGGCGTTCCCTGTCGGGAAGGGCCTGACCTTTTCTGTGAGAGGGGGCTACGACCTGGTCGATTCAGCGCTGGCCGAGATGGTCTATGCTTTTACTCTCAGGCCCGGCGAGTGCTCGCGATGGGAGCTGACGTACAGAGACGACAGGTTAGAGGGGGATGACTGGGTTGGCCTCTCCTTCTTCCTGACGGCCTTTCCCGATACCCCGATATCGTTCGGCAAGCGAGAGATTTACGACCCGTTCGCCGTTCCCGAGGGGCTGGCCGAGAAGTTGCGCGAGGGCGCGGAGTAATCAAGTGGTTATGGAGATGCTCACCACCCTGAGATGCCTGACGCCTCGCGGTACTTTGACGTGTACCTCGTCACCGATGGTCTTGTTCAGCAGCGCCTGCCCGACGGGGCTTGACGACGAAATTTTGCAGGCTTTCGGGTCGGACTCCTCCGAGCCGACTATCATGTAGGAGAATTTTTGAGAGTTGATTATGTCCTGGATTGTTACCGTGGTTCCGAGGGTTACTCTGCTTGCGTCGATGGTTGTGGAATCGAGGATTTTGGCGTTTCCGAGCTGGAATTCTAGCCGAGAAATTCGGGTTTCGAGCTTGGCCTGCTCTTCCTTGGCGGCCGCGTACTCCGCGTTCTCCGTGAGATCGCCGAAGGAACGGGCCTCCTCCAGCAACCTGGATATCTCGGCCCTTCCGGAGCTACGGAGCTCGACCAGTTCCGCTGTCAGCTTGTCGTAGCCCTCCCGGGTCATTGTGGATGGGGTCTCGTTGTTGTTCAAACTTGTTACCTCCCGGTTTTATCCTCATCCCGAGGATGGGGTTCTTGGGGTTGATACGGCATTCTAGCAGAGAAACCACTGTTCGGCAATACACCGGTAATATATTCTGGAGTTATACGAAGGCCGGTCCTTGAAAGGCTAGGTGTGTAAATGGCAAGCGAAACACGAAGAAGAAAAAGCAGGGCGGAGGCCCCTGCTAAGAGGGGCAAGCTCAAGTTCATACCGCTTGGCGGGCTGGGCGAGATTGGCAAGAACATATTTGCCCTTGAGTACGATGGATCGATCCTGGTTGTGGACTGTGGCCTCATGTTTCCGGACGACGAGATGCTCGGGATCGACTTTGTGATACCCGACACTTCCTATTTGGAGGAGAACCGTAGCAAGGTCTCAGGTATTGTGGTTACTCACGGGCACGAGGACCATATAGGCGGCCTGCCGTTCGCCCTGTCGAAGATCCCTGTCCCGCTCTACG
>JBAYOX010000259.1:0-2874 GCA_041678025.1 Aminobacteriaceae bacterium | reverse complement strand
GCTGCCGCTCTCCCCAAATTTGGTGGATAGGATTGTCTTCAGTATGGTGTCGAACAGGATTGCGCCCGTTACAAGCCCCTTAAACTCCCCATCGGTGATGACCGGAGTCGAGAAGACAACGATGGGCTTGCCGACAAGTCTGCCGGATATGACGTCCGAGATGTAGGACCTGCCAGCGGCCGCCTCGATGAAGTAGTCGCGGTCGGAGAAGTTTGTCTTTGGGGCCGGGATGACTCCCGAGTCGCTCTGCACCACCGGGTTGCCCTCTCTGTCTACGAAGCTGAGATTGTGAAAGTTAGAGTTCGCTCCGGCTATTCTCTGGAAGTCCTGGAAGATCTCGTCGTAATTGCCGGAGACCACCGACGGCAAATTTGCGATGGAGCGTACGAAGTTGAGGTTAAGCGCGAACCATCTCTCAAGTGCCACCGACTGCATATCAAGCGAGTACGATATATTACGCTCCGTAGTCCTGGAGACTCGGGCCAGCTCGAAGAACCCGACAATAACCAGCAACAGGACAATGGCCGCTGCAAAAAGTTTTCGATACCGTCTTAATAAATCTCTGACACTCCCAGGATTTGCGGCCATCCGGGCTATCCCTCCCGTATCATCGTCAGTTGGTAATTTTAACATGAACTGCCGGCTGCCGCAGGCTCTCCTTCTTATTTTGAGAAGAATGAAAAGAAATGTGGACAGATAACCCGTTGAGGGTATGCTTAATCATAGTTGTAAATTATCGAAATATCAAGCGCGAGGAGGATGCTTCATGAAAAGAATCTGTCTGTGGGCGGCCGTATCGGCCCTGTTCGCCTTTTCATGTCTTGTTTTGCCGGGAGTCTTTTCCGCGGATGCGTCCGAGGGCGGGCTGCTGCTAACTTCGGTCGGGCAGAGTCCCGACGCCACTATGATTCGGGTGGTCCTGCGGAAGTTGAAGATCGACGCCGAGAACCAGCCGTTGCTCAAGGCTGACGAGATTGCAGGGGGCAAGATACTGGTAGCGGTGGTCGGCGGCAGCTCCAAGGGGCTGGGAGCGGCGGGGATCGACAAGGACCAGGAGAACGAGAGGGTCGGGGGCCTTTTTGTGGCCGCGAAGAAGTCCGGAATCAAGATACTTGTGATGCACGTGGGGGGCGAGGGAAGAAGGGGTGCCCTGTCGGATGCTTTCATTGAGACCTCTGTCCCGTACGCGGATGCCTTGATCGTGGTGGACGGAGGCAACGAGGACGGGCTGTTCGACCGCCTGATCGAGGGAAGGGGAGTAAACCTGCTGACGGCACCCAATGTCAGCGGGACTGCGGAGCCGCTGAAGGCGGTGCTGTCGGGATGGGGAGTCTCCCTCCGGTAGGGGTGTCGGGGCATGGACTGGTTCTGGCCTGAGGGATTCTATGCGATTGTCATGATCGGGAGCTTCGTCTTCGGATCGTTCGCTCTCAAGCTCCCGATAGCAGTGGCTCTATCCGGCTCGGCGGTGGTCGGTGCTCTTGTGGGCGGCGAGTGGCTGCCCATCCGTCATATTGTCGAGGGGATGTTCGGATACCTTGACACGATCCTGATCATAGCCACGGCCATGATCTTTATGAAGTCGGTTCAGAAGTCCGGACTGTTGGAGAGCCTGGCCGCGTGGGTGATCAGAAGGTTCCGGCGCAGGCCTTTCCTGCTCAGCGTCGGGCTGATCTTCATCATAATGGCCCCCGGCATGATAACTGGCTCATCCACTGCAGCGGTGCTCACCACGGGAGCGCTGGTCGCCCCTGTGCTGATGCGTCTGGGCGTCAGTCGGACAAAGACGGCGGCGGTGATTGCGATGGGAGCTATCTATGGGATGATCGCTCCGCCTGTCAATATCCCCGCCATGATAATCGGCGGAGGCATAGACATGCCGTACGTCGGCTTCGCACTGCCGCTGCTGGTCTGTACCGTGCCGCTGGCGATATTCTCGACGCTGGTGCTGGTCTACCCCTCCCTGAAGGAGGGATCGGGGGATGAGGCCGAGCTTGAGAAGGAGCTTCACAGGATGGAGGAGACGCCGCTCTCTTTGCGTCTTTTGATGCCCGTGCTCCTGATGGCGATTCTGATGACTGGGGAGCAGCTATTTCCCTCCTTCTGGCCGGCGCTGGGGATGCCGGTGGTCTTCCTGATCTCCTCGCTTTCGGCTCTGGCTTCGGGGGGAAGGAGGTTCGACTTCCTCGATTCGTCCACCGAGGCGCTTAATGACGCCATACCGGTGCTGGGGATTCTGATGGGAGTCGGCATGTTCATCCAGATAATGACGCTTACGGGGGTACAGGGCTTCCTGGTGGTCTCTGTGCTGGCTCTTCCCGCCTGGCTAATGTACGTCGGAATAGCCACGTCCATCCCGCTCTTCGGAGCGGTGTCCGCATTTGGCGCGGCGTCGGTGCTGGGGGTCCCCTTCCTGCTGGCTCTGCTTGGCAGGAATGAGATCATGGTCGGCTCGGCCCTCAGCCTCATCGCCGGGCTCGGCGACCTTATGCCGCCCACGGCCCTCGCGGGGATCTTCGCCGCGCAGGTCGTGGGGGAGGAGAACTACTTCAAGGTGCTTCGCATCTGTCTGCCGCACGGCATCGCGACTGCGGGCTGGGGCATCTTTGTCATTGTCTACGCTAACGAGATAATGGGCTTCCTGCCCTGAGGAGGGGGTAAATATGACGCTGTTATACCGCGCGATCGTTCTTTTCATCCTCCTTCTGACGGTGCGCTGTCAGTTCAGGGAGAGGGACTTCTGGAAGCAGGCGACGGCAGCCCTTGTGGTTGTGCCTCTGCTGTTGCGCCTGCTGATGATAAAATAAGGGGGGCGACGTCATGAAGCTGAAAGGAACTCCCCTGACGGCGGCTATACTGTTGATGGCGGCGGTT
>JBAYOX010000258.1:0-2906 GCA_041678025.1 Aminobacteriaceae bacterium | reverse complement strand
GCCATGGACACCGTGACAGAGGCACGCCTTGCTATTGCTGTAGCCCGTGAAGGAGGCATAGGCATAATTCACCGTAATATGCCTCTAGAGAAGCAGGCCAGAGAGGTGGACGTAGTCAAGCGCTCTGAATCCGGGGTCATCGTGGATCCTTTTTTTCTCCATCCGGAGGATATGGTGAGAGAGGCCGTCTCCCTGATGGATCGCTACCATATCTCGGGCGTGCCGATCGTAGATGAACGGAAACGCCTGGTAGGGATCATCACCAACCGGGATCTGCGCTTCATCCAGGATTTTGACCAGCCGATCAGCAGGGTGATGACCAAAGATAATTTAGTAATCGCCCCGGAGGGGACGACGCTTGAGGGTGCCCAGTCTATCCTGATGAAGTACAAGATAGAGAAGCTGCCGATCGTGGACGACAGCGGTGTTCTAAAAGGGCTTATCACGATAAAGGACATACAGAAGGCGAAAGACTTTCCCGATGCGGCGAAGGATGCAGGAGGCCGCCTGAGGGTGGGTGCGGCGGTAGGAGTCGGCTCCGACCTCTTCGAAAGGGCCGCTGTCCTTGTAAAGAGCGGTGTGGACGTGCTAGTGGTCGACACGGCTCACGGACACTCCAAAAAGGTACTGGACCTTGTCGGAGCTCTCCGGAAAGAGTATCCGGACGTGACTATAGTCGGGGGGAACATCGCCACGGCGGAGGCGGCGGATGCGCTTATTGACGCAGGGGTGGACGCGGTCAAGGTCGGTGTCGGGCCGGGGAGTATATGCACCACGCGGATCATCGCGGGCATAGGCGTTCCCCAGCTCGGGGCGATCTACAACGTCGCCAGGGCCGCGCACGCACGTGGAAGGACTGTAATCGCGGACGGCGGAATCCGCTACTCTGGTGATATCGTCAAGGCATTAGCCGCCGGCGCGGACTCCGTAATGATAGGCTCGCTCTTCGCGGGCACGGAGGAGAGCCCCGGAGAGCCTATAATCTACAGGGGGCGCTCCTACAAGAGCTACCGCGGCATGGGCTCGCTCGGGGCGATGAAGGAAGGGTGCAGCAAAGACCGTTACTTCCAGGAGGGGACGGCCGGAGACAAGCTCGTGCCGGAGGGCATCGAGGGGCTGGCGGCGCATAAGGGACCGCTCTCCGGCGTGGTCTTTCAGCTGACCGGAGGGCTGCGCTCGGGGATGGGTTATATCGGCGCAAGGGATATTGCGGATCTTCAGAATAAGGCCCGCTTCGTAAAGGTGACCGCGGCCTCGGTCAAGGAGAATCACCCTCACGATGTGGTGGTCACAAAGGAGGCCCCCAACTACTGGGTGGATTGACGCTGAGGTTTGACAGGTCGCATGGAGGACGGAATTATTTTTCGAATGTCTTCTTGAATGACGCCGGGGCATCTGCTATTATCGTTACACGATTAACGGCGTTGGATTTCCAAGCCGGAGTCGGAAAACAAAGAGGAAGGTGGATGAGCGATGAGAAACAGAGGTTTGGTTGTTCTTTGCGCTTTGTTATTGGCATCGGCCCTTTCGGGAGCGGCTTTTGCCTCCACACAGTTCATTACTATCGTGACCGGTTCTACCGGTGGGACGTACTACCCGATAGGCACTATTCTCGCGAATCACTTCAACACCGTGATGATGGAAAAGGGGTTCAAGTTCTCCGCACAGAGCTCAGGGGGAACCGTGGAGAATCTTGACATGATGCACCGGGGAGAGGCAGAGATGGCCATTGCCATGGCCAACCTCACAGGCTTTGCCTACACCGGCACGGTGCAGTATGAGGGCAAGGAGAAGATAGAGGGACTTCGCTACGTCATGGGGCTTTGGCCGGACGTGACGCAGTTCGTAGTCAGCGGTGCCTCCGGCATAGAGACCTGGGGCGACCTCAGGGGCAAGAAGGTCGCTGTCGGCCCTGCGGCCTCCGGCACGGAGTTCAGTAGCAGGGTCCTCCTGAAATCCCTCGCGGGGCTTTCCTTTGACGACATCAAGGCCGAGTACGTCGGTTACAGCGAGGCCGCTCAGGCTCTCCAGAACGGTCAGCTCGACGCCTTCAACGCCGAGGCCGGTTTCCCTGTGGGCGCGGTCGCGGAGCTTTACGCTGGCCGCCAGGAGGTAAAGATGATGGAGTTCTCCGCGGAGGACCTGGAGAAGCTCAGAGTGGACGCCCCGTTCTATGCGGGAGTGGTCATCCCTGCCGGAGTCTATCCGGGACAGGAGAAGGATCTTAGGGTGGCGGGCATCAAGTCTGCTCTCATTGTGAACAGCGACGTCCCGGAGGATCTGGTTTACGAGATGCTGAAGATAATCTACTCAAAGAAGGATGACCTGCTCAACGAGCACGCCGCTTTCAAGCTGGTGGATTTCGACAACCCGATCGACGGACTGTTCGGAGCCCCTCTTCACCCAGGCGCTGTCAGGTTTTTCTCGGAGATTGGTATGGCGATCCCCGAGGATCGTCTCCCCTAAATCAATAATCAACCCAGTAACATAACGAGGGCGGCGTGGGGTCTTCCCATGCCGCTCCTTTTTCAGGAGGGACATAATTATGCAGATGAAAAGCTTCATCTCTCTTTTCGCCCCGGGCGACAACATACCCACCAGGAAGCTTGCAGGGGCAGCAGGTATAGCCGCTCTCGTACTGACTGTATCTACCTCTCTTGTACACTGTTGGATGAACAGTATCGGGCTTCTTATAGCGGTGAAGATGAACTCCATTCACCTCGGCACTCTGATGGCCATAGTGTTTTTATTCTACCCGGCCACAGAAAAATCCCCGAGAGATTGTCCCTCTCCGCTCGACTGGATCCTGGCGCTTGCATCCCTTGGAAGCATGTTCTGGCTTCTTATGACGTACGACAGGCTTCTGTACGCCAACCTGCAGGCGACTTTGCCCGACCTTGCCGTAG
>JBAYOX010000257.1:0-2921 GCA_041678025.1 Aminobacteriaceae bacterium | reverse complement strand
TCCGGGAACGCCGGCGCTTCGATGGCGGCATACTGTGCTGCGGCGGGCATACGCTGCAAGGTCTTTGTCCCGGAGTACACGTCGCGCGGCAAGTGCGCGCAGATAGTCTCCTCCGGAGCGGAGCTGGTGAAGGTGCCCGGTAGCAGGGAGGACGCCGCAAGGGCGGCGAAGGATGCTGCCGCCACTGCCTTTTATGCCAGCCACAACTGGAGCCCGTACTTCGCACACGGTGTCAAGACCTTTGCCTTCGAGGTATGGGAGAGTCTCGGCTTCAGGGCACCGGACGCGCTACTACTCCCGGCGGGACAGGGGAGCCTGGTGCTCGGATGCGCACTGGCATTCTACGAGCTGCTGGCTTCAGGCGAGATAGACAGGGTGCCGAGGATATACGCCCTGCAGGCGGAGCGATGTTCGCCGCTTGAGATAGCGTTCCGCGAGGGTAGAGCGGAGGTCGGCGACTATGAGAAAGGCGAGACGATTGCTGAGGGGATAAGCTCCGCAGCGCCGGTGCGAGGAAAGAGGGTGCTTGAGGTCGTCAGAGACAGCGGAGGATCCGTGAGGTCTTATTCTGAGAGAAAGATATGGGACGGTTTTATCAAGCTCGCCGGGAGAGGCCTGTACGTGGAGCCCACCAGTGCAGTGGTAGGAGCGGCGATGGACGACCTTGTGTCCAGGGGAGAGATAAGAGAGGACGAGATAGTCGTCTCGCTGCTCTCCGGCTCCGGTCTGAAGGCGACCGACAAGATAGTGTCGCTTTTTGACCATCCACCCGCTTGACCGTCCACGGGCAGATTTGAGATGGGAAGAGTGAGCGTAAACAATCTTCGCGAGGGGATGTTGCTTGAGGAGGACCTTCACGCTCCCAACGGGCGCTTTATTCTCGGTAAGGGTGCTACTCTGAAAGACAACTATATCAGGATGTTCAAGATATGGGGAATCACCGGGGCGGATGTTGAGGGGGAGGAGGATCTAGAGATTGCAGGCAGGGCGGCCGTGGAGGAGGAGGCGCTGCGTGCGGCGAAGAGATACACCGACTCCTTCTTCCCACCGGATGACGCGGAGGACTCCTGCTCGGCGACAGTCAGAGCCTTCTGCATCCGCAGATTCGCAGAGGCATTCTCCTCCGGGTCGCCCCCTGCGCCAATACCGGAGGTAAGGTCTCTTCCTCGTCCCCCGGAAGGGCATTTCTCACGTTCGTTCTCCTCCTACGCCCTTGCGAAGAACGAGATAAGGCTATTCTCGTTCCCTGATATCTACTTCAAAATCCAGGAGGTGATCAGCTCGCCGATAAGCTCCGCAACCTCGATAGCCAAGGTGGTCGGGAATGACCCCAATCTTGCCGCGCGCATACTGCGCCTGGTGAACAGCTCATTTTACGGCTTCCCCAATCCCATTCAATCCATCCCCAGGGCCATAGCCATCATTGGCTCCAACGAGCTGTCGGCACTGGCTCTAGCCGTCTCCACCATGAAGGTCTTCAAAAACGTGCCGCCAGAGTTTGTCGACATGAAGTCCTTCTGGAGGCACTCAATCGCGTGCGGGGTCTTCTCCCGACTGCTGGCCTATACAAAGAGGAGGCGCTCCGAGGAGCGGTTTTTTCTGGCAGGCCTGCTGCATGACCTCGGCAGAATCATCCTGTACACTAAGACACCTAAGGAGATGACCTACGCGCTCGAACTGGCGGTTTTCGAACGAGCCCCCCTTTGGCGAATAGAGAGAAGGGTCTTCGGCTTCGATCACACCGCAATCGGCAAGGTGCTTATGGATGAGTGGCGCATACCATCCGGCATCGGGCACCTCTGTGACCATCACCACTCACCGGACTCCGATGAAGCCCCCGAGGAGGCGGCCTACGTCCACATAGCGGATTACCTTGCAAACGCGCTTCGCATAGGTTCGAGCGGCTCGGTCTATTTTTCAAAGATTGACATGGGGATTCTGGAGACTCTGGAGCTGGCAAAGGGTGACTTCGATGCCGTGCTGGTTCAGGGCGAGAGGCAGATTCGCGAGATTATGAATATCTTTCTGGTGACCTGACCATGACGCAGAAGAATGAGACAGTGGAGGAGCTGCGCGAGAGAGTCCGGCTGCTGACGATGGAGAGAGAGTCGGCCAAACGTGTGCTTGAGGCGGCGGTAGAATCGCTCTCTCCGTCGGTGCTCGTGGACGAGTCTTTCACCAGGGAGGAGCTCTTTCTCCAGACGGCGCAGAGGCTAAGGTCCTTCATCAGGCTGGATTCGCTGGTATTCTTTCTCTTTTCGCAGGACGGGTTGGACCTCTCCCCTGTCTACTGCGACCCCCCGGAGGAGCTCTCCTTCTTCGAGGAGGAGATGACGCCGCTTGTAGAAGACGGGACGTTTGCCTGGGCGGTTGACAGAAACAAGCCGGTGATAATAACCGCCCGGCCGTCGACGGACAACCATGGAGAGCGAAGGCTTCTTCTGCATTCGATTATGACGCCGAACGGCAGTGCCGGCATGTTCATGGGTCTGCTGGGAGAGGATGAGACCGGAATTCTTGACGTCTCGTTCGCATTCATTACAGTCCTGCTGAACACAGCGGCCAGCGTCCTTCAAAACGCCGAGTTCAACAGGACAATTCGTAGCCTGAACGAGGAGCTTCGGGGCAAGATCGATAGTCTTGAGGTCTCCGAGCGCAGCCTTGCCGAGGCAATAAAGTCGAAGGAGCTCTTCCTGGCCAACGTTAGTCACGAGGTTCGCACGCCATTAAACGGCGTCATGGGTCTTACCGCCATACTGGAGAGCACAAGCCTTGACTCCCGTCAGAGAGAGCTGCTGGGCGTGCTCAAGGATGAGTCAAAGACCCTGCTCAGCATGATAAACGATCTTCTTGACTTCTCCAAGATGGATGCGAAGAGGCTGGAGCTGGAGGTAGCCCCGTTCGATATTTACGAGTTGTGG
>JBAYOX010000256.1:0-2927 GCA_041678025.1 Aminobacteriaceae bacterium | reverse complement strand
GCCGGGCTTGCGATAATCATCCCGCCAAGCATCTCATTCATAGTCTACGGCGATATCATGGAGCAGTCGGTCGGCACACTGTTCGCCGCCGGGGTCCTCCCCGGAATAGTTGTCGCCGCTTTTCTCTGCATCGCAGTATGGCTGGTCAGCAGGAAGCACGGCTACAGAGGCGCTCCGAGGGGCTCCGCCTCCGAGGTGCTTCGCGCGCTGAGGGATGCCCTGTGGGGGCTGTTCACTCCCGTGATCATACTGGGCGGGATCTACGGCGGCGTCTTCACCCCGACCGAGGCGGCGGCAGTGGCGGTCTTCTACGGCCTCTTCGTCGGCGTGTTCATATATCGCACCCTCACGATAAGCATCCTGTACGACATACTGAAGGAGACGGTCGCGGCGACGTCGGTGGTGATGATAGTCGTCACATGCGCGGGGCTCTACTCGTGGCTGGGCGCCACCGTCGGCCTTATTGACAAGATCGCGGCGCTGCTGCTGGGCGTATCGAAGAGTCCGATAGTCATACTTCTGATGATAAACATCATCCTGCTGTTCGCCGGGATGCTGCTGGACGCCATCTCCATTGCCTACGTCTTCCTTCCAATACTGGCACCGGTGATAATGGCCTTCGGCTGGGATCCGATCTGGTTCGGCGTGATGATGACGGTCAACATGGCCATCGGTCAGGTCACCCCTCCCGTGGCGGTCAATCTGTACGTCGGGGCCCGGATAAGCGGGCTTACTATGGAGCAGATCTGCCGGCCGATAGGGCCGCTTCTGGTGGCCTCGGTCATCGCGCTGGCCGTGATTACCGCCTTTCCGGGGATCTCGCTCTTCCTGCCCCGGATCATGGGGATGATGTAGCGGGTGAAACGGTCTTCCGTTCCTTAAAAAAGGGGGTTCTCTTATGGCTTCACCAGTGACCATGCCCAAGCTGGGGCTGACGATGAACACCGGGACAGTCTCCAGGTGGGGTAAGAGCGAGGGCGAGGAGGTTCGCAAGGGGGAGCTTCTGCTGGTAGTCGCCACGGACAAGCTCACCTTCGACGTGGAGGCGCAGGAGGACGGGGTGCTGCTGAAGATAGTGGTCCCGGAGGGCGGGGACGCGCCGATCGGCGAGGTGCTGGCCTATTTGGGCGCAGAGGGCGACGTCCTTCCCGAGGAGGCTCCGCAGGCTCGCGCTACCCCTGCGCCAGCCGGGCCTGTGCCCTCTCCCGTGCGTGCCACCCCGCTGGCGCGGAAAATCGCGCGGGAGGCCGGACTTGATATATCGCTTGTGGAGGGCAGCGGGCCGCTCGGCCGCAGGCTTCGCAGGGACGTAGAGGCCGCTGCGGGGGCGGTGCCGCGCCTGAAGGCAAGCCCTGTCGCGTCAAAAATGGCTGTGGAGATGGGGCTTGACCTGTCCTCGGTGCAGGCAGTCGGACGAGTCATGAAGGATGATGTCCTCCGCGCTGCGGGCCGGACAGGACGCAGCGAGCGTATCCCCCTCACCAGGATGAGAAGGGTGATCGCTGAGCGGATGAGCCTGAGCAGCTCGACGATTCCCTCCGTTACCTATCACATGGAGGCGGACTTCACTGAGCTATCGGCTGTCAGGGAGAGATTGAAGGGGGAGATGGCCAAAGACGGTCTCAGGCTCTCCTTCAACCATCTGATCATGAGGATATGCGCGGTTGCACTTGGCGAGTTCCCTATGGCGAACTCATCGTTCGACGACGACTCGATTGTGATGCACGAGGACGTGAACATAGGCATCGCAGTCTCGGTCGAGCGGGGGCTGCTGGTCCCGAACGTGAAGGGAGTTCAGTCGAAGGGGGTTATGCAGATCGCTCGCGAGGTCGAACTATTGGTGGATCAGGCGAGAGAGGGTACGCTTCCGCTTGAGGCGGTGCAGGGGGGTACCTTCACCGTGACCAACCTAGGGATGTTCGGCACAAGCTCTTTCACCCCGATGATAAACCCTCCCGAGGCGTGCATACTGGGGCTGAACACGATCGGCGAAAGGCCTGTCGCAGTCGCTGGAGAGGTCGTTCTCCGCTCGATGTCTACTCTTTCGCTCTCCGCAGATCATCGAGTACTCGACGGCGCGGATGCGGCTCGCTTCCTTGCGCGCATCAGGGAGCTAGTCGAGAATCCGTGGATTCTTCTTCTGCAATGAGGTGGACAGGATGAGCGCCGGCAGGAGGGTGGCGGTCATAGGTGCAGGTCCCGGCGGCTATGTCGCGGCGATCCGGGCTGCGCAGTTGGGTGCGGACGTCACGGTAATAGAAAAAGGAGCGCTCGGCGGGGTCTGTCTGAACGTTGGATGCATTCCGACCAAGGTGCTGTTGCACGCGGCCTCTCTTCTCTCAGCGGCTGGGGACGGGCGGCTCCACGGCCTGACGTTCGAGGTCGGCCCGCTCGACTGGAAGGCACTGATGGAGCGGAAGAGAGCGGTCGTCGGCCACCTGGTGGAGGGAGTCGCGACTCTCCTTCGCAGCAACGGAATACGCCTGGTCGAAGGGGAGGCGGAGTTCGAGTCCCCCGGAGAGCTGTCCGTGCTAAAAAGCGGAGGCGCGCACGAAAAGATCGAGGCGGACTCGGTGATAGTCGCCACCGGCTCTCGCCCCGCGACCCTCCCCGTTCCGGGGATGGAGCTTGAGGGCGTAGTCGACAGCACCGGCCTCCTTTCACTTGACAGAATCCCCGAGTCGTTGATGATCGCGGGCGGCGGCGTGATAGGCATGGAGTTCGCCTCGGCCTTTGCATCCTTCGGGGTCGACGTCGTGGTGGTCGAGGCTCTGCCGGAGGTACTCCCATCGTTCGACGGTGAGATAGCGCGCACACTGAGGGAGTCTCTGGCCGGGAGGGGAGTGCGCTTCCACACCGGCTCAAGGGTCACGGGCGTGACGAGGAACGGCTCGTATCTCGACGCGACGGCGGATACCCCAGAAGGG
>JBAYOX010000255.1:0-2934 GCA_041678025.1 Aminobacteriaceae bacterium | reverse complement strand
GTCGAGACCACGATCGCTCCCTCCAGCAGCATGCCGCTGAATATGCCGAGCCCGCGAAGCCAGAAGGTCATACCGACGGCCTGCACGAGCGCGAATCCGACTGCGGCAAGCCTGGTCCACTGGACAATTTTTCTGCGGCCGTCGTCCCCTTCTTTTTGCATCTTTTCGAGGGCGGGGAATATTACGACCATCAGCTGCATGACTATACTGGCGTTGATGTACGGTGCCACGCCGAGGGCGAACACGCTGAACCTCCTCAGCGCTCCGCCCGCGAATATATCGAGGAAACCCAGCACGCCGCCCTGATCGAACAGTGCGGCCATGGCCTTGGCGTCTATCCCCGGCGTGGGGACGTGAGCCCCAAGCCTGAAGATGAGCAGCACGCCCAGGGAGAAGAGGATTCTTCTTTTTAAGTCCGGGAGCCTGAAAGCATCCTTGAAGGAGTCAAGCACCTAGACCACCTCTACCTTCCCACCCGCTGCCTCTATCTTCGCCCTCGCCTCCGCGCTGAAGGCGTTGGCTCTTACCGTGAAAGCTCCGCCGACGTCGCCGTCGGCGAGGACCTTGACGGGAAGGCGCGTCTTGCGAACGAGCCTTGCCGCGTACAGATCCTCCAACTCGACGACCGCGCCAGGCTGAAAGCGGTCTGCGATATCTCCCACGTTGACTATCTGGTAGACCTTTGCGAAGCGGGCGTTGTTAAAACCTCTCTTGGGAACGCGCCGGATAAGCGGCATCTGCCCGCCTTCGAACCCCAAGTGAACCCCGCGTCCGCTTCTGGACTTCTGTCCCTTGTGTCCCTTGCCGGAGGTCTTGCCGCTACCGCTTGCTATTCCCTTTCCGAGGCGCTTACGCTTCGTCCTCGCCCCGGGAGCGGGACGCAGTTCGTGCAAACTCATGGCGCTCTCCTCCTAATCCTTTACTTCAACGCACTCGACAAGGTGGCTGATCTTATTAACCATTCCAAGTATCTGAGGCGTTGCATCGTGCTCTACCGTGTGATTAAGCTTTCTGAGACCGAGGGCGCGGACAATCCGCCTCTGTTTCTCCGGTCTGCTTATGGTGCTCCTCTTCCAGGTGATCCGAACTCTTGCCATTTCCGGGCCTCCTATTCCGCAACGGCTTCGAAGGTCTTCTTGCCCCTAAGCCGTAGTATCTCCTCGGGCAGTCGCATCTCATCGATCGCCTGCATGGAGGCACGGGCGATGTTCACTGGGTTGTTGGTGCGCCCTATCACCTTGCTACGACGTCCTTGACACCGCCGAGCTCCATGATCGCGCGGACTACGCCACCTGCGATGACCCCGGTTCCGGGGGTCGCGGGCTTCAGCAGGACCTTAGCCGCGCCAAAATTGCCTATTATCGGATGGGGGATGGTGTTGCCAATCCTCTTTATCTCGGTGAGATCCCTTCCTGCCTTCTCGATGCCCTTGCGGACGGCCTCGGAGATCTCCTTTGCCTTGCCCATGCCGATTCCGACATAGCGGTCGCCGTCTCCTACGACGACCAGCACGCTGAACTTGAACCTCTTTCCGCCCTTTACGACCTTGCTCACGCGGTTTATCGCGACGACGCGCTCTGTGAGCTCGATCCCCTTGGCGTCCAGCTTCTTTTTAATCATCGCATGCGCCTCCCTGTTAGAACTTCAGTCCGGCTTCGCGGGCCGCGTCCGCAAGGGCCTTGACTTTTCCGTGGTACATGTGTCCGCCCCTGTCGAAGACGACCGTGGCGATGCCTTTGGCGATGGCGCGCTCCGCGGCTATCTTTCCAATTGTCTTCGCCGCTTCGATATTGCACGTCCCGGGAAGGGCGGCGCGAACCGAGGGGTCCAGGGTGGACGCCGACGCGAGGGTGTGTCCGCTCTCGTCGTCGATGAATTGCACGTAGATGTGCTTCAGGCTGTGATAGACAGCCATCCTCGGTTTATCCACCGTACCGGAAAGGGTTTTCCGAAGCCGGGCGTGCCGTATTTCTCGCAAAACGCTTCTGGTCTTCATTGTCATGTTCATTCTCCTCGAATTACTTCGCCCCGGTCTTTCCGGCCTTGCGAATTATATGCTCGCCGGCGTAGCGGATCCCCTTGCCCTGGTAAGGCTCTGGCGGACGGAAACCGCGAATGATCGCCGAAACCTGTCCCACCGCCTGCTTGTCGATGCCCTGAACGGAGAGCTTTGTCGGACCCTCCAGGGTTATCTCGACTCCCTCGGGGGCCTCGTACTCCACCGGATTGGAGTAACCGAGGTTGAGGATAAGCTTCTTGCCCTGCATCTGCGCCCTGTATCCAACGCCGACTATCTCAAGGTCTCTCTTGAAACCGGCGCTTACTCCGGTGATCATGTTGGCTACAAGAGCCCTGATCATGCCGTGGAAGGCCTTGGTCTGCTTCTCGTCGTCAAGCCGCGATACTTTTATGACACTGTTCTCTATGGCCAGGTCGACACCCGGGGCCATCGGCGTCTGAAGGCGTCCCTTGGGGCCCTTGGCGATGATCACCCCGTCCTCGACGGTCACAGTGGCACCGGATGGAATAGGTATAGCCCTTCGTCCAATTCTAGACATCTACTCCACCTCTTCCTTACCAGACGTAGCAGAGGACTTCGCCGCCGAGACCGAGCTGTCCCGCCTCGGAATCGGTCTTCAGTCCCTTGGGAGTCGATATTACAGCGATGCCGAAACCGCCCATGACCTTCGGCAGGTCAGCGTGCCCCACGTAGATCCTTCTGCCGGGCTTGCTTATGCGGCGCAGCCCCTGGATGACTCTCTCTCGGTTCGGCCCGTAGGAGAGGTACATCCTGATCGTGGCATACGGCTTCTTAGGGTCGCTGATCATCTTGTAGTTCTTTATGTAGCCCGCCTCCTTGAGGATACGGGCTATCTCCATTTTCAACTTGCTCGAGGGCACATCGACGCTCTCATGGTAGACCATGTTGGCGTT
>JBAYOX010000254.1:0-2947 GCA_041678025.1 Aminobacteriaceae bacterium | reverse complement strand
GGTCTACTGGTTTGTAGGCGGCGAGTTCGTCGGAAAGCAGGAGGAGAGAAACGCCCTGTTCTGGAGTCTGAAAAAGGGAGTTCACACTGTATCCCTGGTCGACGGCAGCGGCAGGACAGCCTCCTCTCGTTTCACCGTGGTGTCTCCTGGAGCATTGAAACCGGACTCTATCCCAATGCTTCTCATCCCCGAGGACTGAACGAGGATTCCCTCGCGAGAGACTCGAACAGATCCCGTTCCCTATCGTTCAACTTCTCAGGAACCACGACCTCTAGCCTCACTATGAGATCTCCGGGCTGAGCGCCCTTCCTGCGTGGCAGACCCTTCCCCTTAAGGCGAAGTCTCTTCCCGGTCTGGCTTCCTGCGGGCAGCTTCATCGTGACCGTGCCATCGAGTGTCGAGACTGGCACCGAGGCACCTAGCGCCGCCTCCCACGGGGAGATTTTTATCGAAGAGACCAGGTCGTACCCCTCGACGGAAAACTTAGGATGCGGTGCTACACGAACCACTATGTGCAGATCGCCCCCACGGCTCCCCTTCCCCTTCAGCTTGATCCTCGCCCCGTCGGATATCCCCTGAGGCAGGTTGACATTCAGAGTCCTGCGAGTTCGCGCAGGGTAGCCGTCCTGTCCTCTTACGACCTGCTCCATAGATATGGTCTTGGTCCCCCCACCGAGGATATCCTCAAGTGTCAGCTCAAGTGACATCTCCTCGTCGCTTGGCCTGGCCTGTCCGCGAAAGAGGTCGTCCATCGACACCCCCCGACCACCGCCTGCGAACCCGCCGAAGATCGTCTGGAAGAAATCGCTGAAGCCCCCTGTATCCCCGCCGAAGTCAACGTGGACGCCTCCGCCCCCCCATCCGGGCGGCGGCGTAAAGTCCTGCCCCTGCTGCCAGCCGGCACCCAGAGTATCGTACTTCTGCCTCTTCTCCGGGTCCTTCAGGACCTCGTACGCCTCGTTTATCTCCTTGTAGCGCTCATCTGCGCCTCTCTCCTTGTTGACGTCCGGGTGGTGCTCCTTGGCAAGCTTCCTGTAAGCCTTGCGAATCTCGGCCTGGGACGCCGTCCTGCTCACTCCTAGTATTTCATAGTAGTCCTTGTATTCGACGCCCATATACGCCATCACGCCCTTCGCACAAATTATTAACCTTTACTGACCTTTATATTATACCGCTATTTTGCACGTTCTCAATCCCTACTACTTCAAAAGAGGCGATCGAAGCGATTCAAGGTCCGCCCCCCTCGCCACGGCTATCACTTCGCTGATCGCGGAGACCGCTATCTCCTCCGGGGTCTCCGCCCTTATCGGCAGACCGACCGGCTGATATATCCTGTCTATGTGCCCGGCGGAGACTCCCTGCTCCAGCAGGCGTTCGCGCACTACAGAGATTTTTTTTCTGGATCCTATCATCCCCATGTAGGCGGCGGGTTTGCCCTCAAGGAGCTTGGCCACGTCTGAATCAAGCGCATGTCCACGCGTGACTACGATGGCGTAGACATCCTCGTGAAAAGCCCCGAAATGGTCGAAGAACTCTTCCACGGGGCAGCAGATTGTCCTTCCCCACGGTATATTCTCCTCATTGGCGAACTCAGGCCTCTCGTCCCACGTAGTGACCGCGAAACCGGTGATATCACCCAGGCGACCTATTGCCTTGCCGACGTGTCCAGCACCGAAGATGACGAGCTCTCTCTTCCTGCCGATCACTTCGAGGTAGATCCCCATCGTGCCTCCACAGGCCGCTCCCTCCGACGCCGCCTCCGTGTCTGTGAGGGTCTCTCTATGGAGCATGCTTCCGCTCCCCTTTTTCAGAAGCTCCAGGGCCTTCTCTATTACACGATGCTCTGTGATGCCTCCGCCCACGGTCCCCACTATCTTTCCTCCGGGCAGCACAATCATGGACGACCCCATGCTGCGCGGAGTAGAGCCGGTCTCCTCCACCACTATGCAGAGAACCGCCGCTTCTCCCTCGTCGTACAGTTTCGAGAGCCGCCTCGAAATTGCTATATCCATCATCCGACCTCCTCGCAGTATTCGATGACGCCACCGGCGACCACTCTGCCGCCTTCGTCGTACAACACCAGCCACTGCCCTGGCGCGGGGGCAAACTGAGGCTCGTGGAATATAACCTCCATAAGATCGCCGTCGAGTCGAACCAGGTCGCAGTGGCTTGGCTCGCCACGGGACCTGGTCTTTCCGAACAGGACGTCGCCGAGCGAGGGAGGAGAAGGGTACAGGAGGTTCACCTCACGGGCTCTCACTCTGCGCCGGAAGGCCCTCTCCCTAGGGCCTACCATCACGCGACCCGCCTCCGCATCGATTCGCAACACGTACAGGCCGTCACGCGAAGCGACTCCAAGCCCCTTCCTCTGTCCGACAGTGAAGCCCGAAACGCCCCCGTGAACTCCCAAGGGCTCGCCGGACTCGTCCACGATCAGACCGGGGGCAGAAGTGCGCTCCTCGAAAAGACGCCTGTAGTCGCCCTCTCCGGCGAAGCATATCTCCATACTCTCCTCCCTGTACGCCACCGGGAGCCCTGCCTCTCTTGCAATGGAGCGCGCCTCGCCCTTCGTCAGGTCTCCAAGAGGCAACATAATAGCGGGAAGCCGCCCTCTCGACAGGCCGCTCAGAAAGTAGCTCTGATCCTTCATCAAGTCCCTTCCTCTGGCCAGAAAGAAGTCAGTGCCCTCCTGCACAGTGCGCGCATAGTGCCCCGTCGCTATTCTGCTCGCACCGAACACTTCATCCAGCGCGTCCCACAGAAGGCCGAACTTCAGCCGCGCGTTGCACTCCACGCAGGGGTTGGGAGTAAGGCCACGAAGATAGGCAGATACAAACGGCTCCGACACCAGTCTCCCGAAGTCATCGCCCGTACCGGCGGTATAGTGTGGCACTCCAAGCTCTTGAGCCACCGCAAGAGCGGCGCGGACGTCCCTCTCCTTCTCATT
>JBAYOX010000253.1:0-2964 GCA_041678025.1 Aminobacteriaceae bacterium | reverse complement strand
GTACGACTCTGCTAGGGGCCGACGACAAGGCTGGCATCGCGGAGATTATGACCGCGCTCGAACACCTGGTCGCTCACCCCGAGCTTCCCAGGGGTGACCTGAAGGTCGCCTTCACGCCGGACGAGGAGATAGGCCACGGGGCGAGGCTTCTTGACATCGAGCGCTTCGGAGCGGAATTCGCCTACACCATCGACGGCGGCGCGGTCGGAGAGATGAGCTACGAGACCTTCAACGCCGCGAAGGCCAGGATCGTGATCCACGGGCGCAGTGTGCACCCGGGAAAGTCAAAGAACAAGATGGTGAACTCCATCCTGCTTGGGATGGAGATGGCGGCGATGCTCCCGCCGGAGGAGACCCCGGCCCGCACGGAGGGGTACGAGGGATTCTTTCACCTGTCGGGCTTCAACGGAAACGTCGAGACGACAGTGATGGAGTACATAATAAGGGACCACTCCTCGGAGAAGTTCGCCGGACGCAAGAGCGCGGTGGAGGCCGCGGTCGCAGCCATCAACGAGAAGTACGGTGCGGGCAGGGCCGAGCTTGAGATGTCCGACCAGTATTATAATATGCTTGACAAGATCAAGCCCGAGATGCACATCGTCGAGACGGCCATGGAGGCGATGAGACAGGTAGGCATTGAGCCGAAGATAATCCCGGTTCGCGGCGGCACGGACGGCTCTCAGCTCTCATACAGGGGCCTTCCGACCCCCAATATCTTCACCGGGGCGCACAACGCTCACGGAAAACACGAGTTCATCCCGGTCCGGTCTATGGAGAGGGCCGTAGATGTAATTCTGAAGATAGTGGAGCTTTACGCGACGAGGTAGTTGGCCTGTACACAATAGGGTCGACGGGCTCTGCTGTAGCCGAGAGCCCGGTTGCGATAGTTTGGTTTACGTGTCAGTCGAGGGATCTCTGGAACGTGCCGGTCGCGTTCTTGAGATCCCTCGCTTCGGATGGCATAGGCAGGCGACAGGCGAAGCGCAGCGAGCCTAGTCGTTCGCTTAGGCGGCGAGTTTCTGGCCGCCTTCCTACTGACGGACGATCTTCGCGGCGAAGTAGCCCGCGCCAATGCCGTTGTCTATGTTCATGACGGCCACGCCGGACGCGCAAGTGTTCAGCATCGTCAGCAGAGCCGCCAGACCGCCCAGGTTCGCCCCGTATCCGACGCTGGTCGGCACGGCGACCACCGGGCAGTAGGCCAGGCCGCCTATCACGCTCGCGAGAGCCCCCTCCATGCCGGCCACGGCGACTATAGCTTTCGACCTCTGCAGGGTCTCCACGTGAGCCAGCAGGCGGTGCAGCCCCGCGGCGCCCACGTCGTAGAGGCGCTCAACCGCGCACCCCATGTACTCTGCAGTGATGGCGGCCTCCTCGGCTACGGGGACGTCGGCGCTTCCCGCTGTCGTCACCGTCAGCCCCTCGCACATAGGGGACTTCTCTCTGCACACCCCTATTATCCTCGCCCTGTCATGATATATTGCGTCGGGTATGGCCTCGCGTACTATCCCGAACTGATGTTCGTCCGCGCGAGAGAATAGTACGTTGAACGTCGAGTCCGCCAGAGATGCGGCGATCGTTCGGAGCTGCCCGTCGCTCTTCCCGGGGCAGTAGACTATCTCCGAGAAGCCCTTGCGGAGGCGACGGTGCGTGTCAAGCTTTACGTCGCCAAGGTCCTTGAAGGGAAGTGCCCTGATACGTGCCGCGAACTCCGTTTCGTCCAGCAGGCCCTCTTTCAGGCGGCGTATAAGAGTGTAAAGTTCATGTTCGTCCATAATATGCGATCATCTCCTTTTTGGGGTACAATAATCTTCTATACGATTATAAGGGTAAAGGTCAGGCGCGGATACCGGGGGAGCGCGGTCCCCGTACGCGCCTCGGGCGAAGCGAAGTTGGTTTTGTTGTGAAGGGAGTCTTGCGTATGTACATTTCTTCGGATAGGACGTTTGGTAAGTCCTTTACAATTCTGGTTGTGTTGTCAGTCATCCTGGTCGGGCTGTCCGGCGTTATTTTTCTTCTTGTAGCCCCGGAGTCGAGGACGGAGAATTTCTGGATCTCGTTCTGGGTTATTCTCTTCACACTGGTGCTGTCATTTGCCTACCTGATCTTTCACGTCGTCGTCGGGAGAGACAATTTCGCCCCTGTCCCGCTGATGATGGGGATCTCTTTGACCCTCACGCTCTATTCTGTCTTCGTCCTGGGGGACGTGCTCTTCTCTCTCTTCTGGCCGCGCCTTTCGAACGGGGCGTATCTGGCCTCGCACGTGATAGGCTTCGTAGTTCTGGTGGGTGGGGGAGGGGCCGTTACACTGCTTTCGCTCACTGCCAGAGAGGCGGATATGAACGCGTCCCTTAAGCGCAGCCGACTGTTCGTTCAGCAGACGAGGCTCGGCTCTCTTGCCGACCAGCTAGCCCTCTCTCCCTTCGCGAGGCAGGCCTCGGGACTGATAGTCAGCCTGAAGAGCCTCAGGGTGGAGATCGAGTCGAAGGACCCCGCCTCGTCAGACGGAGTGGAGGTTGAGGAGCTGCTTGTCCTGGCTGTCGATGAGATTGAGGGTAAGGCAAGGCGCTTTATGGCGGCGGGTTCGTTCGAGGAGAGGGAGGAACTCCTCGCGGATGCGGCCATTCTCGTCGAGAGAGCCTACAACGCCCTGCACCGCAGGGAAAGCGCGCCCGAGGAGGAATAGGAGGAATTCCAAATGGAGAGGTTGGAAAAAATCGTACTGCGGAACCTGGAGGATCGCAAAGACGAGAAGTGCTACTGGTGGGAGGGCGAGTGGTACAGCTCGTCCGATCTGCTCGAACTGGTTTCGTCCAACACGGAGGTTTTAAGACAGGCCGGCTTCAAAAAGGGGTACAGGATCGCCGCCCTTCTACCGAACTCCCCTCAGGTTCTGGCTCTCTCGCTCGCCGCCTGGAATCTAGGAGGGGCTATTTCGCCGCTCAACTCGAAATCGGGCATCCC
>JBAYOX010000252.1:0-2973 GCA_041678025.1 Aminobacteriaceae bacterium | reverse complement strand
CACGCGCCGCCATGGCAAGAGGGCGCACCGCCTGGGAGAAGCAGGAGCGTATTGGGACGGGGTTCTCCTTCAGCTCGAGTTCCCCTGTCTTGAGGCGCGATATATCAAGAAGCTCCTCCACCAGCTGTAGCAGGTCGCGAGACGATGACGACAGCATTTCGACGAACTTCTTCTGCTCGAAGTCGAGCTTCGTGTCCTGAAAGAGAGCGACCACGCCGATTATCGAATTGAGCGGGGTTCTGATCTCATGGCTCATATTGGCTATAAACGCCGCCATCTTTCTGCTATCGTCCTCCGACTTGGCCAGGGCCTCCTCAAGGTCTGCGATCCTGCTCGTCATGTCCTTCTCCACAACCGAATCTCCTCGCGGCGGCGAGTATCTAGCGGAACGCGCGTATCCACCCGTCGTAACCGCCGAAATAGACCACGTCTCCGTCGACCAGCGGCGAGGACATTATCTCCCGCGTGGAGTCAAAGCGCCAGCGCTCGCGTCCGGAGGCGGCGTCGAGTGCGTAGAACGCACCGGAGTCGCTGCCGAAGAAGACCAGCCCCTGAAGCACAGCCGGGTCGGAGTGTACACCGCCGGGGACGGGGAACTCCCACGCCAGCCTGCCGGAGGCGGATTCGACCGCGACAAGTTTCCCGTTGATCGTCCCGAAGAAGACCCTTCCGCCCGAGATGGCAGGAGCTGTGGTGATAGCCTCCCCCGCACCGTGCTTCCACAGTGGGATGACCTTATTGATGCGCACCGCCTGCATTACTCCGTCCCATGCGCCGAAGTAGACTATGCCGTCGGAGACTGCCGCGGTGCTTATCGGCCCTGCGCTTCCGCCTCCCCACTGCTTCTTTCCCGTCTTGGCGTCGAGCGCGTGGAACAATCCCTCGTAGGCGCCGACGAAGACAAGACCCTCGCTGTAGACCGGGGATGAGCGAAGCTCCCTCTCCGTGTCGAACACCCACAGCAGCGCTCCGGTATCGGCGTTCAGGGCATAGGTTTTGCCGTCTGCGCTGTTGAAGAAGACCTTACCGTCGCCTGCGGCCGGAGAGGCCCAGATGGATGACGGGGCGTACTCCTCGGAGGGGGTGTAGCTCCACCTGACCGACCCGGTGGCGATGTCAACGGCAAAAAGTGTCCCGTCCGTACCTCCTACGAAGGCGCTTCCCCCGAGTATCGCCGGAGCGCCGTTTATCGTCGCCCCGGCGTTGAAGATCCAAAGGGGTCTCCCAGTGTTCCTGTCGATGGCGTGCAGCCTTCCTGTGTCGTCGCCGATGATGATCAGGTTCCCCGCGGCAGCGGGAGAGCCGGACACAGAGGACATCGCGTCGTAGCTCCAAAGAAGCTCCCCCTTCCATCCATGAGCCTCGGTGACGATGAGCGACGCAATGAGCAGAATGAGCGCCGGTAGCGCAATTTTCCATATCGCTACGGATCTGGTTGCTTTCACTATAAACACCTCTTTCTCTGATGGTTTTTTACACCCCTATAGTATATAACGTTTTTCAAATCCGGTATCTATCAACCGGCCTGCCGCTTTTTACGGGATCATAGTTTCAACTATCTCCATCAGCTTTCCGTCGATTTTGGGCAGGGCTGAATATTGATTCTCAGTTTCATGTTTCGCTTCCCTCCAGTTCCTGTTCAATCTGCTCGATACTCGGGAGACTGCTTTGTAAGGATTCCGGCAGGGCGCGAGTCAGTTCATAAGCAGAAACGCCAATGGGTTTATCCACCCCACGCAGGGTATATTCCGCGATGATCCGATTGGGTTTTTGGCAAAGTATCAGGCCAATGGTGGGATTGTCGGTTTCGTGTCGCAGAGTGTCGTCAACCACGCTACAATAAAAATTCATCTTGCCTGCGTACTCTGGTTTGAAGTCGCCACGTTTGAGATCGATCACCACATAACGGCGCAGTTTAAGATGGTAAAACAGCAAGTCAATGTAAAAATCCCTTTCGCCGATGTCGAGATGGTACTGTCTCCCGACAAAGGCAAAGCCCCGCCCTAACTCCAGCAGGAATTTTTCCAGCTGGGCGATCAGACCTGTTTCCAGTTCCCGTTCGCGAAAATCTGATTCCAGGGTCAGAAAATCGAAGACATAGGGATCTTTCAGAGCCTGTTGTACCAGTTCGGAATCGGGGGGCGGCAGGCGGTGGGAAAAGTTGGTAGTAGCCATTCCCTGCCGGTTGTGGGCTGCGGATTCGATCTGCATCAACAAAATATTACGGCTCCAGCCATGCTCAATGCTAGCTTTCATGTACCACAGGCGGATATCAGGGGTCTTGACCTTGGTCATCAACACTCCGTGATGCCCCCAGGGAAGCGACAGTAGAAGTTCTTCCGGAAAAAGTGCAACAAGCTGTTGCACTTTTTGAGGCTCCCCGATTTGTGCCACAGATTGTTGCACAATTGCCAGGTGGGGGTACTCTCGATAAAAGGCAAGCATTTGCTTGACGTTCCGCTCGGAAAAACCTTTTTCCTCGGGCAGTTCGTTGCGCAGGTCGCGGGCAAGGCGTGGAATCACGCCTGTCCCCCAGCCTTCCTGTTGCTGGCGGCTGTCTATCAAGGCGCCGATTTCCCAATAGAGCTTAATCAACTCGGCGTTTACCGCCAGCACGGCACGGGTTTGCGCAAAGCGCACTCGCCGCTTGATATCCGCCAAGAGTGTGACATAGCCGCCCGACAGGGTTACTTTGCTTTCCTCTTTTTCGTGCTTTTTAGGTGTTTCGCGGTTCATGCCGGGTGCACCTCCTTATGAGGAGACAGCTGACTGAATTTCTGTTACACGTTAATCTTGACAGAATCTGATGCGAAGCCGGAGTCACGGAACACACCCCGCAACGCTTCGAACCGGGCCAGTTCCTTTACCAGGGATTCGGGATTACGGTCCAGCTTGGTGTTGTCGACATATATCTGGGGCTGGAAAAAGGACCGGATGCAAGCCATCCGGGTAGATATTATCATCAAATGTAAT
>JBAYOX010000251.1:0-2988 GCA_041678025.1 Aminobacteriaceae bacterium | reverse complement strand
CCGTGGCCAGGGCGCTGATACTGGAGCCGGAGCTGCTGCTGTGCGACGAGCCCACGCGTATGCAGGACGCGTCGACCAGGGGAGAGGTACTTGAGATGCTTTGCAGGAGGCAGAGAGCGGGGATGTCGATGCTCTTCGTCACGCACGACCTCTTCCTGGCACGAAGGGCTGCGGCGAGAGGGATTGTGCTGCACCGGGGACTGCTGGTCGAGGAGGGGGCGACGGGCGGCTTTCTGGAGTCGCCGCGCCACCCGTACACCAGGGCGCTGGCATCGGCCCTGCCCAGGCTCTCCCCTCTGATCGACGGCTCTGGCTAGCCGCCGGTCAGCCTTCTGACTGCGTCCAGATGCTTGCAGCTTCTCCTGCGCTGAAAGGAGGGGCAGGTGCAGGCTCCGTGAACCGCGTCCACGGCGTAGTCCTCGCTTCCACGGGCGATGTAGATGCCGCCTTCGACCAGCTCCAGCCTCTCCTCGGGGAAGGGGGCCGGATCGGGCGTTCGGCCACGGATATCGCCGTCTAGCGCCTGGTTGGAGAGCCTGTCGGCCTCTCTGTTCTCCTCCCTCGGCACCCACGACAGAGTGCTGCGAGTATCCGTCAGCAGGGCCGCGGCCCTCTCCGCCAGCGGTCTGAGGCGCGGCTCCTTTATCTTCCAGACGCCGGTGACCTGGTTGACCACCAGGCTGCTGTCCCCTTTTATCGCGACACCATCAAGCCCACGGGAACGGACCTCCTCCAGCAGGATGATCAGGGCTTCGTACTCCGCCTCGTTGTTCGTCCTCCTCCCAAGGGGGCGTGCGCAGCTCCAAAGCGCCTCACCGCACTCGTCAATCAGCAGCGCCCCGGCGCCAGCTTCGCCGGGATTGCCGCGCGAAGCGCCGTCGAAGAAACCGTGGACAAGTCCACCAGCGTATTCTCCCTTCATATCCATTCTCCCTTCCTCTTTACATGAGTATTTCGACTCATTAACAGGGCTATTTCACCCTCAAAACGGTAGAATTCCCTAGCCCGTGGATAGAAAAGCCTATATAATGCCTTGGAGATTTAAACTTCTTTTTCAAGGGGGCTGCATTACTGTGACACTATCGCCGTTCCTTTCAATACGGAGGGGCTGCGCTTCCACGGGAAGCACGCCGTTTATCAAACACATCCTTCTCATCCTGCCGGCCCTGTTCATCTGCGTGGCCCTTCTGGCATCGCCCGCCGGCGCCGAGGAACAGAATCCCGAGGAGATAGTCTTCCTCAAGGGGCTTTTCGTCAAGGAGGTACGGGGCTACGGGCTGTACTCCGAGGAAGAGACCGGCAGATTTAAGAAGAGCGACAAGCCGACCGTCTACCTCGAAGTAGACAACTTCAAGCTCGGAGTCAAGGACGACCAGTATCATATCAGCCTTTCGCTGGATCTGCTCGTCAAGGACGACAGGGGAAACGTCGTCGCGGAGGACAAGAGCATCATAAGCCACGAGCACATCCTGAAGAGCAGGGTGCGCGACGTCTGGTTCACCGTGATCCTGGATCTGTCGGGATGGCCGGTCGGGAAGCACGTGCTCTCATGGGTGGTCGTCGATAACACCTCCGGGAAACAGTGCACGAAGGACATGGAGCTTGAGGTCGTGGAATGAGAACACTCTACCTCGACTGCTTCGCGGGCATAGCCGGGGACATGTTCCTCGGCGCGATGCTCGACCTGGGGCTTGACGAGGCGGAGTTCCTGCGGACCATGCGGGGACTCGTGCTTTTTCCGGAAGGGCACTCGCACCATCAGGGCGAGGGGCCGAAAGAACACCCTGAAATAACCATCACCCGCACGTCGCGGGGCGGAGTGGCCGCAGCAAAGGTCAACGTGGAGTCCTTCGAGGATCACCCTCACAGGGGGCTGGCGGACATACTGGCGATCATTGACGCCAGTCCGCTGTCGCCCGAGGTGAAGGGGCGCAGCGCGGAGGCCTTCCGCCTGCTTGCCGAGGCCGAGGGGAAGGTGCACGGTATGCCCCCGGAGGAGGTTCACTTCCACGAGGTCGGGGCGATCGACTCTATTGTCGATATAATCGGTGCCTTTGTCCTGCTGGAGATGGCAGGAGTCGACAGGGTCGTGTCGTCTCCGCTGAACGTCGGACACGGGACGATAAAGTGCGCCCACGGAATACTGCCTGTCCCCGCGCCAGCCACAGCGGAGCTGCTTGAAGGACTGCCGATCAGGGTCGAGGGAGGCCCTATGGAGCGGGTCACACCGACCGGCGCACTGCTGGTCCGAATGCTCGCAGGGTCGTTCGGACCCATGCCTGATGGGAAGCTGCTCGCCAGCGGAAAGGGAGCGGGAGACAGGGAGAGCGACATCCCGAACGTCCTGCGGATAATGCTGCTGGAGACGGAGGATGGCTCCTCAACAGACTGTTTTCTTCGCGACGAGGGCGTGATTGTGGAGACCAACATCGACGACATGAACCCTCAGTACTATTCCCCCGTTATGGAGAGGCTCATGGCCGAGGGTGCGCTGGACGTGTGGGTTACCCCCATACTGATGAAGAAGGGACGCCCCGCCGTCACTCTAGGATGCCTGTGCACCTGCGGGACTGAGGAGAGATTCGCCAGGCTTATCATCCGCGAGACGACGACGCTAGGCGTGCGGATGCACACTGTTCGCAGGCTGAAGGCCGGGGCCGAGGTCGTCGAAAGGGAGACCGGATGGGGCAAGGTGCGCTACAAGAGAGCCCTCACCGGCGACAGAACAGTTCGGGCCAACCCGGAGTACGAGGATGTACGCCGCCTATCGCTTGAGCACGACATCCCGCTGTCCGAAATGCGCGAGAAGCTGATCGCGGAGTACGAAGATGATGATGCAGGGAGGCGATGACTTGCGCTGCCTTGCCACGTTCGACATAACCAGCATGGCCGTCATGTTCGAGCGAGCCTGCCGCAAAAAGGGCATCGCCGCCAAGATAGTCCCGGTGCCGCGCAGCATATCCGCGAGCTGCGGCTTGGCTTGCGACT
>JBAYOX010000250.1:0-2992 GCA_041678025.1 Aminobacteriaceae bacterium | reverse complement strand
TCGGGGTGAAGACGCCGCCGTAGATCCCTCCCAGTATGATCACGGGAGTGAACAGACCCCAAAGGGCATCCCTCAGCGCGCGAAGCACCTCGGAGGCGGAGCCTCTCGGAGCGCCTCTGTAGCCATGCTTCCTGCTGACCTGCCATACGGCGATGCAGAGAAAGGCGGCCACAACTATCCCGGGAAGGACCCCGGCGGCGAACAGTGTGCCGACCGACTGCTCCATGATATCGCCGTAGACTATGAATGAGATGCTTGGCGGGATGATTATCGCAAGCCCGGCCGCGACTGAGACCACAGCGGCTGCAAAGGCCTTGTCGTAGCCCGCCTCCGCCATGCCGGGAATCAGTATCAGCCCGAGCGCCGCCACTGTGGCCGGCCCCGAACCGCTGACCGCACCCCAGAAGGCCGCCACTATGACGGTGGCTACGGCAAGGCCCCCGGTCATATCACCGACGAGCTGCTTGATTAGAGCTATGATGCGCTCCGCTATTCCCACCTTCTCCATGATGACGCCAGCAAGGATGAAAAACGGGATGGCGAGCAGGGGGAACTTGGCGATCCCTGAATAAAAATTGTACGAGAGCATCTGGTACCCAAGGTCCCAGTTCCAGACCACGAAGATGGCCGCGGAGCCAAGGGCCACGGCTATGGGCGCTCTCAGCATAAGGAGGATGAGAAAGAGTGCTATCGTCCAGAAGGCTGGCTCGTGAAGCAGCGCATCCATGCTAGCACCCCCTCTGGAAGTCGTCCCTGCGCACGGTCTCCACCGCCGCCTGCAGGATGCGTACAATTATCAGGGCCGAGAAGACGGGCAGGGAGATAGTGTACCACCACACAGGAATCGCAAGCGAGGAGGAGGTGACCGAGAGCGCTATCTCGTCCGACACCTGTACGTATCCCAGATAGCACAGCAGGGCGAAGAAGGCCAGTGACATCGCGGTGGTCGTGTAGAAGCAGCACCTCCTGCACCTGACCGGGAGCTTGTCGTACACGAACGTCATGCTGAGGTTGGCCCCCTTCTTGAAGGCGATGGCGGTCCCCAGCATGACCAGCCAGACAAAGAGGTTTATCGTTACCTCCTCGGTGAATGCGAGCGCATAGTATATAAAATAGCGGGTGATCACGTTAGCGAATGTTATGACGGCCATCACGGCGAGGATGACCGACCCGAGCAGCTCCTCGAAGTTGTCGAATACTTTTTTTATCATTTCGGCCAATCCCTTCCGAGCATTGAACTAGCCTCGCGCGCGTCGCAGCCGGGCTGCGGAGGCGCGGGCCGATATGCCATGTTTATAGCGTTCGGGGAGAGATCCGCGCCTCCCCCCGCACGACTGCTGTCGACTACTTCGCCGCTGCTGCCATGTCGGCCTCGGCCGCGGCTACAATCTCCTCTCCTATCTTCGAGCGCCACTCCTCGACGACCGGAGCGGTCTTGTCGGCGAACGCCGCTGTCTCCTCGGGCGTGAGAATGCTGACGGTCATCCCGACGTTGGCCAGCTCCTCGTACCAGTCGGTGATCTCCGGCAGCTTGCCCATAGATTCGAGATACTTGTGCGCGGCCCCGTCATCAAGGCTGATGCGCGCCAGGGCCACCATGTAGGCCCCGGCCTCCTCGGCGGCCTGCTGGATAAGCTTCTGGTCATCCTCCGAGAAGGACTTCCACACGGAGGGATTGACCACGTACAGTGTCGGGTCGACCACGTAGTGCCAGTCGGTCACGAACTTGTGATACTCATGTATCTTCACCGGGTAGAAGGTGCTGATGGGGTTCTCCTGCCCGTCGACCACGCCCTGCTGGATAGCGGCCATGGTGTCGCTCCAGTTCATGGTCACCGGGTTGGCCCCTATGGCCTTGAACGCGTCGAGGAATATCGGGCTGCCGACCACGCGGATCTTCATGCCGTCGAGATCCTGAGGGGTTCTGAGCTCCTTCTTCGAGTTCGTCAACTCGCGGAAGCCATTCTCTCCCCAGCCGAGGAACTTCACTCCCTTATCCTCCACGGCCTTGATAACCATCCTCCCGGACTCGCCCGCCTTGATCGCGTCGAGGGCGGCGTACTTGTCGGGCTGGTTAGCGATGAAGAAGGGCAGGGCGAACAGGTTCAGCTCCACCAGCTGAGGCGAATAGTTTATGGACGACTGGACGGCGAAGTCTATCGTACCGTTGCGCACCAGCATGAAGGCGTTCGTCTGCGCCCCGGTGGTCAGCTGCGAGTTCGGGTAGACCTTGATATTTATCCTGCCCTCGCTTCTCTCCCGGACGAGATCGGTGAAGTAGACCGCTCCCATCCCCCATGCCGTGGTCAGACTGGGCACGATATCGAGCTTGTACTCGGACTTGTACTTCGCAAGGGCCGGTACCGCAAACGAGCACATGACCGCCACAAGAGCCACTATAGCTATTGCTTTTTTCATCATTTTCTACCTCCCTGTTTTTGTTTTTCAGTACTCTTCACCGGAACGGCACCCTAAAGGGTGGACCGGACGGCTGCCGCAATCTTATCCGGGGTGACGCGATACGCCTGCTCCAGCGGACGGGCAAAGGGCACCGGAGTGAACGGCGCTCCCACCCGTACGATCGGGGCATCGAGGAGGTCTATCCCCTCCTCCGCAACCATGGCCGCTATCTCCGCTCCCACCCCCCCCTGTTTTACAGCCTCGTGAGCGATGACGAGGCGCGTTGTCTTAGCGACCGACTCGAGGATAGTCTCTTTATCCAGTGGAGAGATTGTCCTCAGATCTATCAGCTCCACGCTGACCCCCTCGCCCGACAGGGCCTCCGCCGCTTGGATACAGTGATTCATGGTCATGGAGTAGGAGACCAGAGTGACGTCTCTACCCTCCCTGACGACCTTCGCACGGCCGATAGGGGTCAGGTGCTCACCCTCGGGGACCTCCCCCTTTATTGAGAACAGAGCTTTGTGCTCGAAAAAGATTACCGGGTTGTCGTCGCGTATCGCGGACTTCAGCAGCCCCTTCGCGTCCGCCG
>JBAYOX010000249.1:0-3002 GCA_041678025.1 Aminobacteriaceae bacterium | reverse complement strand
GAATGCCTCGTAGAAGGTGTTGAAGTCGGAGCTGCGGCTCTGCAGTACCTTGGTCTGCTTGAGCTGAGCCATGCGAAGGGCGTTGCTTCCGTCCCCCTCACCCTGGGTGAAGCCGTATCCGTCGCCGCTGGCGGCCGCGATGAGGCTGCGGTCCTCGTCTATCTCGCGGGCTATGGAGAGGCTGCGGCTCGCTCCGTACAGGCCGGTTATCGGCGTAAAGAAGGCTATTCCGGTGGAGTGGGAGTTCTCTCCCATGCCGTGTCCTGCGTAGTGCAGGGCGTTCATCTCGCTCGCGAGAGTGTAGGCTATCTCGTCGAAGACGTCGAGGAAGCTCAGGACTATGTCGTCTCTCGCCTCCAGGATGCCCTTGATGGCACCCCCCTTGACGTGGTGACGCACGGTGATGCTTGACTGTCCCGTTCCCTTGAGGTCGAGCCGGATGCCCTCGGAGACCTCCTCCATCGTCGTGGCTGAGTAGTCGTTCCTATCGGGGACAGGGCGTGCGTTCCTGAAGGCGTTGCTCTCGGAGAGGTAGAGTTTTCCGTCGAATGTGAAGGCTGCGTCGCGCGAGACGGCCATGAAGCTTGTGCTGTCGTCCGCTCCATTCAGCATTCCGAGCCTCTTGGCTATCTGAAGGCTGCCATTCCGGTCCCCCATGATGTTGATGCGGTGGGCCTCGCCCGCGGTGTTGCTCTCGAGCACTAGGTAGTATGTGTCTGTAGCCTGGTCGAGCTCTATGGATGCGTGCAGCCACTCCTCGGGCCTGTTCAGGCCGTCGGCCGTTGTGTAGGCGCTGTTTATCTTGTTGCGGATGGTCTCAAGCGAGTCCTCTTCTACGACCTCGATCGTGATGACAGGGGCGCTGTTAGCTATCCCGAGGGTCGAGGCCAGGTCTCCCTTGATATCTACTATCGACAGCAGGTCGTCGTCCGTAGCCACGAAGCCGAGCTGGTTCTCAGCGTCGTTTATCGAGACGACAATGTTCGGAGCAAATCCCGTCAGGGCCTGGCGAATGTCCTTGAGCGCGAGCATCCCCGTGGCCGAGAAGCCTGCAAGCGCACCGTCGACAGTGATGTCCCAGCGGCTGTCCGTATCGTTCCAAGAGACGTTTACCACTCTTTCGGTCTCGTGGGCCGACACCCTGAATGAGTACTCGTTGCCGGGCGCTCCAGCCTCAAGTACGACTCCGTTGCCGGGGGGGTCGGATGAGAAGATCGATGACGAGGTTCGGGTACCCTGGCTGCCGACCTGGATGCTGAACGAGCCGCTTAAGTTGAGCGCCTCGGTCTTCGCCTCGGGTTTGACCCTGTCGGGGCAGAAGGAGTCCCCCAGGCCGACGGACCAGCTGTTCTCGGTGGCCAGCCGCTTCACGTGGACAGAGTGGATCGCCTCGGGGGCCCCCTGCTCCACTATGGCGTGCAGAACGTCCGTGTTGGAGACTATGTCGAAGAGGTTGTCCTCCACCTGCACGTCGTAGAAGCCGCTGTTGCCGGGCACGTCTACCAGCACCAGGTGGCGCGTCTTGTCGCCCTGGACCAGAAGCTTTCCGTGAAGGTCGATCTTGAACTCCCCGTCGCCCTCCAGGCAGGGCGGGTTTACGTCTATGTCGATGAACTTGGCCAGTTTCTCCACCAGAAGGTCGCGGCGGTCCAAGAGGTCGTTGGGGTTGCCGTGGGCGGCCTGGACCTGCGATATGGTTATATTGAGGGCGGCGATCTGGTCGATGAGGGTGTTGGCCTCCTGGACCATGAGCTTAACCTCGCGGTTCATGGCTACACGGTATTCGTCGTAGTTCATCACGAGCTGGTCGAGGTAGACGGTGAGACTTTTTGTCTTCTCGACTATCTCCTCGCGGACGCTGGAGCTGTCCGGGCGCTTGTGGAGCTCCTGCAGCACGCCCCAGTATTCGTCCAGGGCGACCTTGAAGCCATTGCCAGACGGCTCGTTCACGTAGACCTGCAGCGCGTCCATGGCCCGGTCGATCTGCTCCCAGTAACCCTTTACTGTGTTCTCTTCGCGGAACTGGATGTCGAGGAAGGCGTCGCGCAGACGGACTATGGCGTCGATCTGAACTCCCGTGCCTATCTGGCCAGGAATAGCGGGGCGGTTGAGCCCCGGTTCTGTGTAGGGGTTGGTGGTGGAGGCCTCAACCCTCTGGCGGGAGTAACCCTCCACGTCGGCGTTGGATATGTTGTGCCCCGCCGTCTCCATCCCTCTGCGGAAGTAGTCGAGGGCGCGTCGTCCCATTTCAAGGCCGAAAAAGCTGTTCAACATGGGGTGGCTTCCTCCTTATCCTTTGAAGTCGTAGCCCGAGCGGGAGGAGGGGTACATGCCCTCCAGCCTCCGCCACTCCGCGGCCATCATTCCGTTCAGGCGCTGGTTCTCCTCTATTAGAGAGGAGATGATGAATATCTCCGACTGAAGGGCGTTGACCAGAAGGAGCAGCTCGTCCGCTCTCTCCCTTAGCAGGGAGGCTTCGTCCTCCGGCAGTCGCGTGCAGATGGTACCGATCCGAGGCTCGCAGTCGAGCGACTTTGCCAGGTTCGCTGCCTCGCGCCTGCGGCGCTCCTCAGCGGCCTCTGCTGCGAAGCCCGCGGCCTGCTGCTCTTTGAAGAGGTCTTGTAATAGTTCGAGGCGCCCCTCTTTGAGCGCCTCTCTCTGTCTTACGGTAGCATCACCAAGCCTGCGCAGAGTCTCCGCCTGCTTCGTCAGCGCATCCGCCAGAGAGGAAGCAGAGACCACGGTCAGTCCTCCTGGTCCAGCAGCCCCGCGTTTATCAGGCTTCGCGCCACGCTGTTGAGGTCGGGCGAGTAGGTTCCCTCAGCGATACGCTTTCTGAAGTCCTCGACGAGCTGCTCGCGCACGTCGGGGATCTTCTTCAGCTCCGCGGAGACCTTGGCCAGTTCGACCGCGAACGGGCTGAACTCGGCACCGTCCCCCCTGACCTGACTGGTGGAGGAGGCGTACCCTTTCCTTGCTTTTAGTTTGTCCGCGGTACCTGG
>JBAYOX010000248.1:0-3016 GCA_041678025.1 Aminobacteriaceae bacterium | reverse complement strand
GATGCTTATCGGTCCGCGTATATCCTTCCTGATGATGTCCTTCAGCCATTCCCTGGTGTTCTCCTCGTTTATGGACTCCCCGGCAAGCTCGGAGCATGCCACCACACGGTTGAGAGCGCCTTCGAGCTCCCGTATGTTGCTGGGTATGTTAAGGGCCAGGAAGTTGATCACCTCGTCCGGAACGTGGTAGCGGCGAAGCTGGGCTTTCTTCTGAAGGATTGCGATGCGGGTCTCCAGGTCGGGCGACTGGATGTCGGTCACAAGGCCCCATTCAAAGCGGCTGACAAGGCGATCCTCTATGCTCTGAATCTCCTTGGGGGGTCTGTCGGAGCAGATAATGATCTGTTTTTTGGAGGTATGCAGCTGGTTGAAGGTGTGGAAGAACTCCTCTTGGCTGCTCCCTTTGTTGCCCAGGAACTGAATATCGTCTATGAGGAGGATGTCGACACCCCGGTACTTCGATTTGAACTCCTGAGTTTTGTTGTTCTTTATCGACTGGATGAACTCGTTGATGAACTTCTCGGAGCTTACGTAGGTCACGCGGGAGGTCGAGTTGCGATCAAGGGCGTAATGACCTATAGCGTGCATCAGGTGAGTCTTGCCCAGTCCGACTCCTCCCCAGATGAACAGGGGATTGTAGGCCTCGCCCGGCGTCTCTGCCACTGCGAGGCTTGCGGCGTGAGCGAGGCGATTTGATTTGCCGACCACGAATGAGTTGAACAGGTAGCCCGGGTTGAGCCCCCCCCTGTTTTCGATGTTGCCCGTGGAGGCTGCCCTCTCTGCACGCTCCCTCTCCTCCTTGCGCGTCTCGGAGCCTACCCTGAGCTCGATGGCGCTCCCTCCGCCGTTCTGGGAGAATACGCCGGTGAGGTCCTTCAGGAAGCGGGAGGATATCTGCTCCTTGACGAAGACGTTGGGTACGTCCAGCACGAGCACCCCATCCTTGAACTCTGTGGGAGCGCAGGTCCTCAGCCATGTGTCCGCCGCACCCGGCGGAAGTTGGGAGGCCGCTTCGTCCAGAAGGCGGTCCCACACGTTCTGCAAGTCGTTTTCCAAGATGATTCACCTCTTGTAGAGAATGGTACCATAATATCACAGGGGTTGTGGATAAGCCGAAGGCCCCATGTCTGAATAAGGTGAACGGCCCCCTTGGGCAGGGAAAAAACTTCAAAAAGAGTGCAGTTGTCCACAAAACTTATCCACATATCCACAAATGAGAGCTGCTTTTGTGGATAGGAAAAAGGACCGACTTTAACGACCCCAGGGAAGTTATTATAAAATTCCACGCCTGGGCACAAAAAACTGCAGGCTTGCAGCGACGGACAGCGGCGTGTTATCCACAGGTTCTACACATATGTGGATAACTGATGTGGACGAGTGTGGGCATCGCCGGGGTTTGGATATACGATTCCCAAAAAACATAGTAATGATAGTCATCCGCTCCCTCTCCCCCCTCTCTGTCCCGAGGCTTAGCTGAAATATGAATAATGCCCGAGGCTTCCGGGACCTTTGTACCGTTCCAAAGGAAGCTCGAAGGGGGTAGAATGACCTCTGTTAACCGAGCGTATCCTGCTGAAAAGGAGTTTTCTTCATGGTTGATTCCCTATTGCACATAGTAAGCCATACCGATCTCGACGGAGTTGCAGCTGCAGCAGTCGCCTGGCGGCGTTGGCAGCCGTACCGCCCGGTGAGGGTCTCTCTTGCTGGGTACGGCACGGTGGACGCGCTTATCCTCGAGACGCTGGATGCGGGGCACGAGCTGGTGGTAATCGATCTCTTCTGCCAGAACGAGCGCACGGTCGAGAGGCTCGATACGCTTCACCAGCCGGAGGATGAGCCCTTTCTATTCGACCATCACGAGACGACGGCGGCGCGCTACGGCAACCGGCCGTGGGCGGTCGTAGACACCAGATTCTGCGCCGCGAAGGTCTACTACCGGTGGCTGCTGGAAAGGGGTGCACCGGGGATGGAGAGCCTGGAGGGGATAGTGGAGCTGGCCAACGACAGGGATCTGTGGATAAACAAAGAGCCCGACAGTCGCCTGTGGCACGCTCTGATCACACTGTGCGGCCCGCACAGTGTCTTCACCAGGCTGGCCGGCAACCCCGACGCCGAACTGGCGCCGCACGAGCGAGGCGCTGCGGAGGACTTTGTCGAGAGGCAGGAGAAGCGCTTCGCCTCCGCGGTGGAGAGGATGGGGCGCTCCCACGACGACCTGGCCTTTGTTGAACCGGGAATCCTTGAGTTCGGCGACGTGTCGGACTTCGGCGGCCTGGTGCTAGACCGGATGGAGAACCCTCCGCTGCTGGTGGCGATGACGGCGAAGCGCTTCTCGGGAGAGTGGGCCGTCTCACTGCGCAGCCGAAGCGAGATGGCGGGGAAGATAGTCGGCATGCTACGCGACGGGAAGAGGATAAGGGGTGGAGGGCACGACGACTCCGCGGCCCTGTATTTCCCGTCGTCCTACACTCCGGCGCAGATTCGCGACACGATAGCCGCGGCTATGAGGAATATGAAGGAGGCGCAGGCCCCTGCGGGGGTCACGCTGGGAGATCTCTTGGCCGCTGCCGGAGAACGAAAATAGAGTTTTTTCTGCTCCCGGTTCATTCATTTCTTCTGTGTTAAAATTAGTTTCGCCCCGCGGGGAGCGGGGGAAAAACCAATCTGGAAGTTGGTGCGCGAATGCAGCTTTTCATCGAACAGCTTCTCAACGGGGCGGCCATGGGCGCGATCTACTCCCTCATCACACTGGGGCTCGCCCTCGTCTATGGCGTGTTGCGTATCCTGCACGTGGCTCACGCCGGCGTCTACGCCGCGGGCGCCTACGCGGGGCTGTACATTCACTCCGTAACCGGCAGCCTTCTGGCGGCGGTGGCGGGCGCAATGCTCTTCTGCGCTCTGCTCGGCGTGGTCATCGAGAGGTTCGTCTACACCCCTTTACTCAAGTACCCCCCCTTCGTACCGCTGATCGGGAGCATCGCGGTCTTCCTGTCGCTTGAGGAGGTCTTTCGGCTGG
>JBAYOX010000247.1:0-3107 GCA_041678025.1 Aminobacteriaceae bacterium | reverse complement strand
GACCATGAGAAGTTCTTCCACCCGTCCTCAAGTATCGGGTAGTCCAGCCCTATTGCTCCCCCCACCCAATCCCAGATCATGAACAGCCTGTTGAAGATCTCTACGATGGCGAAGGTAGCGATCGCGAAGTAGTGCCCCTTCAGCCGGAAGCAGGGGGCACTGATCGGCACGGAGACAAGGGCTGCAAGCAGTGCCCCGACAGGCGCTCCGTACCACGGAAGGGAGTTGAACTGCACCACGGCCATGGCCGCACCGTAGGCACCTATCCCGAAGAATACCGCATGCCCGAACGAGGTCTGTCCGCAGTAGCCGCTGATTATATTCCAGGCCTGCGCCATCGACGCGTAGAGAAGAATCATGGTCAGCACATGGCCGTGAAAGCTGTTCCCTACCACTCCCGGAATGAATGGAAGAGCGAGAGCGACTGCGAGAAGCAGATACCATATTCTGTCCGATAGTTTTTTAGTATTCATACGAGCTTCACCACCCGAACAGGCCTCTTGGGCGAATCAGGATCACCGCAAGATAAACTGCGAATACCGCCGCATACTTCACAACTGCGGCTATGTAGAAGCCTGTAAAAGACTCCACCAGCCCGATGATAATCGCTGCAAGCAGAGCACCGGGAATACTGCCGAACCCCCCGAGCGCAACCACGACGAACGCTATCAGGCTGAACAGCGAGCCCACCTCCGGATAGACGGCGAGGTATGATGTCATCATTCCTCCTGTTATCCCGACGCAGGTGCCACCTATTCCGAAAACCAGCAGATAGATATGCTCCGTTCTTATGCCCATAAGCTCCGCCGCCTCACTGTCCATTGCGGCAGCCTGTATCGCCCATCCAAGCCTGGTCTTCTTAAGCATCCAGTAGAGGCAGGCCAGTACTACAAGTGCGAAGGCCGCAGTCGCCAGCTGGGGGACGGATAGTATCGCGCCGCCCACGGAGATAGTCTTCCCCTCCATGATGGTCCCGGAGAGCAGTCTGAAGTTCGGCGTAAAGCGGTTCATGCAGAAATTTTTCAGAACCATCGACAGTCCAAAGGTCGCCAACAGAGGGGCCATAGAGGACTTTCCAAGGCTGTTCTTAATAATGAGCTTGTAGGTGATCGCCCCCATTATGAACAGAAAAACGCCAGCGGCAATCCACGAGAAGAGGGGATCAACATTCAGGAAGAAGCCAATCCAGTAGCTGACGTACATCCCAACCATAAGAAACTCCCCGTGGGCGAAGTTGATGACGTCCATGACGCCCCATATCATACTCAGCCCCGCGGCGACAAGCGCGTAGACAAGGCCGTTGAGAAAGCCGTCCATAAGGACCTGAAGAAAACTGCTCATATCCGCTCAACCTCCCGAAAAAAAGGGGGAGGCAAGAAATGCCGCCCCCTTGAAACTTCGCTATCTTTTGTATCTTTTACTAGTCCCTCTTGTCCCAGGGGGTCATCGGGAATATAGGCTCGGAGTTCTGGAACTTCTCCGGGTAGATGGTGTTGTACTTCAGATCCTTGATCTGTGTGATGACGCTTAGGGCCTTCACGTTCTGTCCGCCCGGCTCGAAGGCCACCTCGCCGCTGAGGGAGAGGGGGGAGACGAAGGTCTCGGTGGCGAGTATCTCGCGGACCTTCTCTGTGTCGATCTCGCCCGCCTTCTCTATTGCCTGACCCAGGATCAGCAGCATGACCGCCTCCTGGAGGGAGTCGCTGTCGAACTCCTGATTGGCCAGCGGGAAGTAGAACTTCTCCTGGACCTTCAGGGCCTCAGGCATGAACTCCTTGGCCAGCTCGGGGGAGAAGCTCATTCCGCCCATGAAGTAGTCCCCGTCACCGGCGAGCTCCTTCTGGACGGCCGGGTTCTGATAGCCGGTGCAGAAGTTTATGGCGATCTTTGGAAGCCAGTTTACCTGCTTCATGGTGCGCACCCACAAAGAGTAGTCTCCGCCAAGCGCCGCGCCGAATACCGCGTCGGGGTTGGCGGCCTTGAGGGTCTGGACTTCGCTGCTGAGGTTGGTCGCGCCGTTGTTGAAGGGGACGTCCGCTACTACTTCAAGCCCTATCTTCGCAGCGGCCTTCTTGCCCTCGTCCGCCGCGTGCTTACCGAACTCCGTATTCTCGTAGATCAGGCCGAGGGTCTTTATCTCTGCACCCTTCTCCTCATTGAGGTAGGTGATGTAGTCTGTGAACTCCGTGGCCTCGATCGCATCGGTGGGCGCGTGACGGAAGAAGTAGTTGTAATCCCTCTCTGTGAGGGCGGCCGAGCTGGAAGCGCCGCACAGGAAGAGCTTCTTCGCGCGCTCAGCGACCGCGCTCGCAGGCTTCGTGGCCGCGCTGTTGTAGCTTCCGATTATCGCAAAGACGCCCTCCTGGTTGTACAGGCGCTCTGCCTCGGACTTGGCTACATCCGGCTTGCCCTGGTGGTCGGCTTTTATGATCTCAATCCTGTATCCGTCCAGGAGGCCGGCTTTTGCGGCCAGAGGAACGTTAAAATCCTCGTAGGTGCCGTTGATCAGCTCTGCGGCAGCGAGGACGGAGTTCAGGCAGTTCTGGCCGGAGACGGCCGAGGGGCCGGTCAGCGGAAAGAGCGTTCCTATCTTGATCACCTTATCCTCGGCAAACGCGCCGCCTGTCAAGAGAAGAGCGCCTAGCACACAGACAACCAGGGTGAAAGTGATTTTCCTGAGCATGAGACTGCATTCCTCCTTCAATAATGTTAGTGCGACCGCCATAACTAGGTATTTTACAACGGCACCAGCAAGATCTCCCCCTTTTCGCCGCAGTGGTTTTCTTATTACCGGAGGCGTCCGCCTACTTGAACTACATGAAAATACTATTAGCATAAATCGATTTTGTCAATCCGACTCTGCTAAGTTAAAGGGGTGCGAAAAAGCGTTACTGCCTGACGATCAGCTTGTTCCCCGACGCCTTTCTCTCGCTGACAGCAGTTCTCAGCCTGCCGGCTCCATCAACCTCCAGCAGCCACTCAGCAAGGTGGGCAAAGCCCGATTCGTCGGCGGATGGCATGACAATATCCGCGATCGAGAGCACCTCGATCGTGGCATCGCACGGCGCGGCCGCCAGGTCCGCCTCCCTGAGCATCTCCATATCATT
>JBAYOX010000246.1:0-3109 GCA_041678025.1 Aminobacteriaceae bacterium | reverse complement strand
GGGCCCCCTCATCGGGCGCACCTCTCCGACCGAGAAGGGGGGGAAGTTATAGTGGAGTATGAATCTCTTCGCCGGCTCATCCTGTTTCAGCCCGTCCAGAATTTGGTCGTCCACACCCATCATGCCAAGGGTCGTCACTACTAGGGACTGGGTCTCTCCCCTTGTGAAGAGGGCGGACCCGTGCACCCTGGGCAGGACTCCCGTCTCGCATGTTATCTTCCTGAGCTCGTCCATTCGGCGACCGTCGGCGCGGGTCCTGTCTACCACGATGAGCAGACGCATAGTACGCTTTACCATCTCGTCAACCAGGGCCGACATATAGTCGACCGCATCCGGGTGCTCCTCCTGGAAGCGGTCAAGCAGCCTGTTCTTCACGGTGGATATTGCGTCGCCGCGCGGCTTCTTCTCGTGAATAATCACTGCCTCGCGAATATCCGCCGCCAGATTGGCCTCGGCCCACGAGTCAATATCCTGGTAGGAGGGAGGGACGGGGAGCTCCAGCTTTGCCAGCCCGATCGACTCTCGCATCTCGTTGAACAGCACGACTATCTTTTTTATCTCGTTGTGGGCCAGCTCCAGCGCGTCGACGAGCAACTCCTCGCAGATCTCCTTCGACCCGCACTCGACCATCGTCACTCCGTCCAGGTGTCCCGCTACAAGCAGGTCCAGCGTGGACTCAAGCATCTGCTCCTCGGTGGGGTTGACCACGAAGGCGTCTCCGACACGGCCGATCCTGACCGCGCCGACCGGGCCGCCCCACGGTATGTCCGAGATGCTGAGAGCCGCCGACGCGGCGTTTATCGCCAGCACGTTCGGCGGGTTTACCTGATCGACCGAGAGCACAGTGGATACCACGTGCACGTCGTAGCGCATCGACTCGTCGAAGAGCGAGCGAATGGAGCGGTCGATCATCCTGCAGCTCAGCACCGCCGTCTCGGAGGGGCGTCCCTCGCGCTTGATAAAACCGCCGGGAATCTTGCCGGCGGAATAAAATCTCTCCTCGAAATCGACCAGCAGAGGGAAAAAGTCTATCCCCGTGCGCGGCTTCTCCGTGATGCAGGCCGTGGTCAGCACCGTAGTCTCTCCATGAGTGGCCACCACCGCTCCGTTAGCCTGCTTGGCCACCCTGCCCGTGGAAAACTGCAGAGGCCGCCCTCCGATCTCGACAGAAAACGTCTTTTCCATTAAATTTCTTCCTCCTCAATATTCGTCTCTATCCCTATTATGCGGAGTAAGAATACCACAATTCAGGAAAAAAAGAGCGAGGACTTTTCGTCCTCGCTCGCAGGAATCGGGTTTTTAGTGGCGCAGACCAAGCCTCTCGATCAGAACCTTGTACCGGTTGAAGTCCTTGTCCCTCAGGTAGCGGAGCAGTCTGCGTCTTTTGCCAACCATCTTCAGCAGCCCCCTGCGCGAGTGAAAGTCCTTCGTGTGAATCTTGAGATGCTCCGTCAGCTCGCGTATGCGCTGAGTCAGCATCGCCACCTGTACCTCGGGTGAACCGGTATCGGTGGTATGTACCCGGTAATCCTCGATGATTCCCTGCTTCTTCTCTCCCTGCAACATTCTGTTTCACCTCTCGACAAGAATCCCGAAACTCAGAAGGGCGCCCGAAGCGCAGATCCGAGTAAGGGTCGTGACGAATACTACCACCGGGAGCGAAAATAAGCAAACGCCCCCGTAGAGGGAGCGTCTGCTCAGCGTCGTCTTTGAGGTAAACGCCTATTATCGGGTTCTGATCGAGACGAAGAACGTCCTAGAGTCCCTCATAACCAGCAGGACCACCGAGCCGCTCTTGTCATCGACCTTGTCGAGGTCGGAGAGCCCTTCAAGCCTAAGTCCGTTCATCTCCAGGATTACGTCATTCTCGCGTATGCCCGCCCTCTGGGCCATCGAGCCCTCCTCGACGGAGGCGACCAGCACCCCTTCGTCCTTCTTCAGGCTATTCTTTTTGAGAGCGTCATCTGTTACCGCGCTCACTTTAATTCCAAGCCCATTGAGCGCCTTCGCCCCTCCATCTCCTGAGGCGGCCTTTACCTCGCTGCCCGGCGTCTCCCCTAGGGTAGCTTCGATCTTCACCGTCTTCTTCTGGCGTACCACGGTGAGGGTCACCTTGGAGCCAGCCAGCATCTGTCGGATCTTCATCACGAACTCCTGATGGTTCTTGATCTTGGCCCCGTCAACCTCCAGTATGACGTCCCCTCTCTGAAGGCCGGCCTTCTCCGCTGCCGAGTCGGACATAACGTCGCTGACCACGGCACCGTTCTCCCCCTCTACCCCGTAAGCCTCGGCGAACTCTCTGGTTAGCGGCTGAATTGTGACCCCCAGCCAGCCCCTTCTAACCTTGCCGAACTCGATAAGGTCGTTCATGACCTGCTTGGCCATATTTACGGGAATGGCGAACCCAATCCCCTGCGCGTAGGGGACAATGGCCGTGTTGATGCCCACAACCTCGCCCTTCAGGTTCAACAGCGGGCCGCCGCTGTTGCCCGGGTTGATCGCGGCGTCGGTCTGAAGAAAGCCGTCGAAGTTGACGTTCCCAGCGTGGATGCTTCTGTTCTTGGCCGAGATGACTCCCACCGTGACCGTGTGCTCAAGCCCGAAGGGGTTCCCTATGGCGACGACCCACTCGCCTACCTCCGTCCTGTCGGAGTCAGCCAACTCGATTACTGGCAGGTCGTTGCCCTCGACCTTGAGCACCGCCAGGTCGAAGGTCGGGTCCTTGCCCAGAACCTTCGCTTCGAACTTCCTGCCGTCCGCGAAGGTCACGGTGATCTTGTCGGCACCGTCCACTACATGGTTGTTTGTGATTATGTGGCCATCCTTCGACACGATGAACCCGGATCCCCTGCCCTGCATGGGGATGGTCCTCGAGAAGCGGCGGAACTCCTCCCCGAAGAACTGGCGGAATACCGGATCGTCGCCGAACGGACTCATGGAGCGAGTGACCATCGCCTCGACATCCACATTAACAACGGCCGGTGAAAGCTCTCTGGCAATTTTGGACACCGGGTTATCGGTGAAAGGGTCCTGAGCATACGAAGCCCCGGTAAGCGCGATAAACGGCAACAGGAGCGCCAGGGCAAACAGAATGGCCTTTGGAATACCT
>JBAYOX010000245.1:0-3145 GCA_041678025.1 Aminobacteriaceae bacterium | reverse complement strand
GTTCGGGCTGACTGTGACGGAGGCCCTGTGGAAGAAGAAGCCGGTCATCGGCGGAGATGTCGGCGGAATACGGCTCCAGATTATCAATCGCTTCAATGGCTTCCGCGTTCGGTCTCCGCAGGGGGCCGCGATGCGAATTCGCTATCTGCTTGCCCATAGTCTGAAAAGAGAGCGTATGGGGGGCAACGCCCGCCAGTACGTCCTTGAGAACTTCCTGATAACAGGGCAGCTCAGGCGTTATCTCTCCCTGCTGATAGCGCTGGATTCGCCGGGAGGGGACTGGGAGAGATGGATCTGACGGATCTCCGCTCCCTTGAGGAGGTAACCGAACAGTTCTTCAGATCCGTTAAAGAGGGCTCCCCTCTTCTGGTGAGCGACTACGACGGCACTCTGGCTCCCTTTAAAAGAGAGAGAGACGAGGCGGTGCCTCCGCTTAAAGTCAAGAGAGCCCTTGAGGCCATCCTGGAGGCTGAGGGGGATCTGGTCATCCTCTCCGGCCGAAGAGCTGACGAGGTGGCTCGTCTGCTGGCCCTTCCCGTGGAGATATGGGGGTGCCACGGGTGGGAGAGGCGAAGAGCCGACGGCGCTACCGAGAGCCCTCCGCTTCCCGGGCAAGCCTCCCGTCTTCTGGATTCAATGGCTATGGAACTGTCGAGCTTTCCCGCCGGGACCGTCGAGCTGAAGCCGGTCTCCGTCGCGCTTCACTGGCGCGGCAGGGAGAGAGTGAAGGAGGCCTACGACGGTATGTCGGCCCATCTCGCACTTGTGGCCGGATGGGCAGGGCTCGAGGTTCTGCCCTTCAACGGAGGGGTCGAGTACCGGCTTCCTGGGTGTACGAAGGGGAGGGCCATAGAGCGCATTCTCGAAGAGCGGAGTGGTGGCGATGCTGTCTGCTATATCGGAGACGACGTCACCGACGAGGACGCATTCAGGGTTCTGAGGGGGCGCGGGCTTGGCATTCTCGTCGCTGACAGGCCGAAAGAGACGGCGGCGGCGGCGCGAATAAAGCCTGAATGCGTCGAGATGTTCCTTGCCCTGTGGAGGGGCGCGCTGAAAAAACAGCGCCGGACGGGGGTGGAAAATGATGAAAGCAAAAGAACGTTTATTGATAGTATCCAACCGTCTTCCAGTGACTCTGTCAACCGAGGGGGGAAGACTCGAGGGGCGGCCGGCGTCGGGAGGGTTGGTCAACGCGCTCAGCCCGGCGCTTAAGAACAAGGGAGGGGCGTGGGCCGGTTGGCCCGGTACGATCGAGGACACGCCTCCGGCCTCTCTGAGGGGCGTTCTCAGGCAAGTCTCGACGGAGAGAGGCTACAGGCTTCTTCCCGTGTATCTGACCGGAGAGGATCTCGACTCATTCTACTCCGGGTTCTCGAACTCCGTTCTGTGGCCGCTCTTTCACGATCTACAGGGGAGGTGCGACTTCAACCCTTCTTACTGGGACGGGTATATGGCCGCCAACGGAAAGTTCCTGAAGGTACTGATGAGGCACATTCAGGAAGGGGACTTTATCTGGGTCAACGACTATCATCTGATACCGCTTGGAAAGATGCTGCGGGAGAGAAAGCCTGGTCTGAAGGCCTCCTTCTTTCTCCATATCCCATTCCCAAGCGTGGACATCTTCATGAAAATGCCGCAGAGAGGGCAGATACTGTCGCAGCTCACCCACTACTCCTTCGTCGGGTTCCAGACCGTAAGGGACAGGAGGAACTTCGTCGACTGCCTGAGGGTGTTCTACCCGGATATGAAGGTCTCCGGCAGGGGAAACGTGGTGCGGGTTCGCAAGAAGGACGAGGCCTTCCTAACGGGCGCCGTTCCCATCAGTATAGACTTTCGCTCATTCTCGGCCCTTGCCTCGTCGAAGGGAGTCATTGCCCGCTCGAAGGAGATTCAGCGGGAGATAACCGCCGACAGATACATACTGGGCGTCGATCGCTTGGATTACTCCAAGGGGATCCCCGAGAGGCTCAGGGGGTTTCACCGTTTCCTTCAGCTTCATCCGGAGCACAGGGAGAAGGTTAGCATGATGCAGGTGGTGGTGCCAAGCAGGGAGTCCGTCGGGGAGTATCTCGACCTGAAACGGGAGATAGAGCTACTCGTCAGCGGAATAAACGGCGAGTACTCGACCACCGGTTGGGTCCCCGTCCACTGGCGTTACGGTTCCGTGTCGCGAGAGGAGCTCGCCGCCCTTTATCGGGGGGCGGATATGGCCCTGGTGACGTCTCTGAAGGACGGGATGAACCTCGTATGCAAGGAGTACTGTGCGTGCAAGACCGATGCCAGGGGGGTGCTGGTGCTGAGCGAGTTTGCGGGGGCGGCGATTCAGCTGGCCAAGGGCGCTCTGCTGGTCAACCCGTACGACGTCGACGCAGTGGCCTCTGCGATCGCCGAAGGCCTGGTCATGGACGAGCAGGAGAGGAGGCGCCGTATGCGCATCCTGAGAAAATCCATAGCCAGGAACGATGTCTTTCGCTGGGTGGACGATTTCCTCCGTGCCTCTGTAGGTAAAAAATTGTCGGAGTTCCCGCAGGAGGACGTTTCGGCTCTGTGGCCGGGGCTTGAGTGCGACGACGGGTAGGCTGCATCTGCGGGAGTTTACTTCTATACCTTCTCCGTCTACAATAAATGCGGAAAGATGCGGAGCGTGAAAACTCTTCCCGAAAAGGCCCTCAGGGCGTTCGGGTAAAAACGGAGCGTGAAACAAGTGGAAATATCTGATATTATCGATTCGGATGTCGGATCGATCATGATTGGTGTCGCCAAGTGACGGCTCTGTGCCGTTCCGACTCTCTTCGCCTGTTTGAGCCGGACTCTTCGACCTATGAACTGGCGGACAGGATAGGGTGTTCATTTCTGACCGCGGCCGTCCTCGAGAGCAGAAACACTTTCTCGGCGACTTCGGAGGAGTGCATCATAGACGAGCGCGACTGGACGGGCGCACAGTGTCCCGCCTGCGAGTCCTCCCTCGAGGAGATGATGGACGTCCTCTATCTGGGCGAGAACGCCTCTGCCGCCGCAGATAGATGGCGCAGCCTCGGCTCGCTGGGAAAGGTCCTGGTCTACGGGGATTACGACGCTGACGGGGCGTCCTCAACAACGCTCGCCCTTGAGCTATGCCGGGGCAGGGCCGAACAGGCGCGGTTTT
>JBAYOX010000244.1:0-3148 GCA_041678025.1 Aminobacteriaceae bacterium | reverse complement strand
TGCAGAAGGCCGACACCCTCGGCATCTTCCAGCTCGAGTCGAACGGCATGAGGCGCCTTCTGGAGAAGCTCAGGATAGACTGTTTCGAGGACCTCATAGCGGCTCTGGCTATGTACCGTCCGGGCCCGCTAGGTAGCGGCATGGTCGACCAGTACGTAGAGTGCAAGCACGGACGGTCGAAGGTAAAGTATCTGCACCCCCTTCTTGAGGATGTGCTGCGCGAGACATACGGCGTCGTCCTCTACCAGGAGCAGGTCATGCAGTGCGCCGCTCTTCTAGCCGGGTATTCGCTTGGAGAGGCTGACCTTCTCAGACGGGCCATGGGGAAAAAGAAGGCCGACGTAATGGAGCAGCAGCGCGCCAAGTTCACCGATGGCTGCAAAGAGAGGGGCATAGAAGAGCAGAAGGCAAGGGAGATATTCGACATCGTGGCCGAGTTCGCGGGTTACGGGTTCAACAAGTCGCACAGCGCCGCCTACGCGCTGATCTCCTACCAGACCGCATGGCTCAAGGCTAACTATCGTCCTGAGCTCATGGCCGCCTACCTCTCCGGCCAGATCGATGCGAAAAAAGAGGTCATGGCCTCCTACGTTAAGGACGTCCGCAACTCCGGCATAGATGTCCTGCCCCCGGACATCAACACGTCCATGGCGAGCTTCACCCCGGTGGGCGATGTGGTCAGGTTCGGCTTGAGCGCGGTCGCGAAGGCAGGACATGCCGCGGTGGACGCCATCGTCAAGGAAAGAGTCGAAGGAGGTCCCTTCGTGTCTATGTGGGATTTCCTGTGCAGGGTGGACCTTCGTGTAGTCAACAGGGGAGTGGTAGAGAACCTGGTGCAGTCCGGCGCATTCGACAGCATCGAGGGCAACAGGCGAAAGTTGTTTACCGCTCTGACCGACCTAATATCGGCCGCCCAGAGAAAGAACGCCGACGGTAACCAGGGCACCCTGTTCGACACCCTGACCGACGAGGATATAAAGGGCCCCGAGATTCAGGATGTCCCCGACTTCACCTACATAGAGCGCCTGGAGAAAGAGAAGGAGGCCGTCGGACTCTACATATCCGGACACCCCTTCGAGCAGCACGAGAGGAAGCTGCGCCCGCTCACCAACTGCGCCCTCTCGGATGCGAAGTCCTGGAGGGGCAAGCGAGTGCCCCTTCTACTGGGAGGAATGGTGCTCTCCATCAAGGAGAAAATGACCAAGAATGGAGACCCCATGGCGATTCTGGAGATCGAGGACTCCGATTCGCGCCTGGAGTCGCTATGCTTCCCCAAGGTCTGGGAGTCACTTAGAGGCCGTATCAACCAGGGGGACGTCTGTATCGTCTCCGGCTTCCCCGAGGACAGAGAGGGATCAAAGGTGATAGCGAAGCAGGTCTTTCTTCAGGAGGAGGAGGGGATGAGAGGGCTCTCTCCGTTTGTTCGCATCTCAATCTCCGCTGAACACCTTGACAACGTCTCCTTCAAGGATTTCGTCAGGTCGCTGAAGTCATGTCCCGGAAGGTCCCCCGTGCTGCTGGAGTTTTACAACGACACCGAGTCGACCATCCTCTCCCTGCAGGGCGTCAAGGTCGATCCTCTGGCGGACATAGCCGCAATCCTCTCGGAGGTACTTCCGAGGGGGCTTTTTAAGGTGGTCTGAGGCTTATGATCACCAACGATTCGGAAGGGAGTTGCAGCCCGTGACGAAGGTAAAAATTGTCTGTACCATAGGTCCTGCCTGCTCCAACTATGCCACTCTATTGAACATGGCAAAGGCGGGCATGAACGTCGCCCGTCTTAACTTTAGCCACGGAGATTACGACGACCATCTGTACATGCTAGATCTAGTGCGCAGGGTAGAGGAGGAGCTAAATGTCCCCCTGGCCACCCTGCTCGATACCAAGGGCCCCGAAATCAGGACGGGGAAGGTGGATGGAGGGGCGATAGCGCTGGAATCGGGCAGCGTACTGGTGCTGACGAACGAGCCTGTCACAGGCAACAGCTCAAGGGTATTCGTCAACTACCCGAGGCTTGCCGAAGAGCTCTCCGCTGGCCAGGAGGTCTTTATCGACGACGGCTCTCTGCACCTTCAGGTAGAGAGGATACTGGGGAACGATGTCGCCTGCAGGGTGATAGTCGGAGGGCTGCTCGGAGACGCGAAGGGAGTCAACATCCCTGGGGCCGAGCTCTCACTCCCTGCCCTCTCCGAGAAGGACCTTGAGGATATTAAATGGGGAGTGGAGCACGGGATGGACTACATCGCCGTCTCGTTCGTCAAGAACAGCCGTGACATCATGGAGGTCCGCAGGGTCATGGAGGGCTTCGACGGCTCGATGAAGGTCATCGCCAAGATTGAGACACGCCACGCTGTCCAGAACATAGAGGAGATCGCGGAGGTCGTGGACGGCATGATGATAGCCCGTGGCGACCTCGGGGTGGAGATACAGACGGAGGAGGTTCCACTTCAGCAGAAGCGGATAATCGACGTATGCCGCGCTAAGGGGAAGGTGGTCATAGTGGCCACCCAGATGCTTGATTCGATGATACGCAACCCAAGACCAACTAGGGCGGAGGCAAGCGATGTCGCCAATGCCGTGCTGGATGGCACCGACGCTGTGATGCTCTCCGGCGAAACGGCCAGGGGTGCCTACCCCCTGCGCTCGGTCGAGACTATGAGTCGTATAGTGACCAGGGCTGAGAGCGAGATCGAGCTCTGGGAGCGTCCCCTGCACTCAGCCTCGATATCCACCGGAGTGCCTGACGCGGTCAGCGGCGCGGCTGTGCTGATCGCTCGCAGGATGAAGGCGACTGCGATAGTCTCGATGACAAGGAGCGGAAGCACCGCCCGGATGGTGAGCAGGCAACGCCCCCCATGCCCCATACTCGGAGTGACTCCTATGAAGAGCACCTGGCGGGAATTGGCTCTCTACTGGGGCGTGATTCCGCTTATGAAAGAGGAGATGACCGACCAGAACACCGCAGTGGACTCGGTGATAGCTTCGTGCATCGAGAGCGGCTATATCGATGAAGGTGATCTGGTCGTCGTGACGGCGGGCGTGCCGCTCGGCACAGCCGGCACCACGAACCTGGTGCAGGTCTACATCGCCGGGAAGATCCTGCTGAAAGGGCTCTCACTCCTGAAGAGGGAGGCGCGCGGCCCTGTCT
>JBAYOX010000243.1:0-3155 GCA_041678025.1 Aminobacteriaceae bacterium | reverse complement strand
GCAGGAGAGTGGTGCCGGTGGTCGCGACGTCGTCGACGAGTACGACTCTCTTCCCTGAGATGCCCTTTTTGACCGGGCGGAGGACGTCGGCGGGCATCATCTGGCGCTCCGTGATTCCGAGCGATGTCTGGGCCGCGCGGCGCTCGTTCCAGGCCAATCCGTCCAGCACAGGGATGCCCCACACACCCCCGACACCTTCGGCAATCGCTGCCGACTGGTTAAAGGCGCGCTCGCTGCCCCGGTGTAGGGGGACCGGTACGAGCAGATCCGCGTCCGGCCTTGGGAAGGTCTCTCCCAGAGCCCGTCCCATGGCCACTCCAAGAACTCTGTCGCTGCCGTATTTCAGCTCGAGGACGAGCTCTCTCATAGCACCATCGTGCTCGCCGCCAGCAGAGAGGGACAGGCCGTCAAGGTCGATCGGCATTGGCGGGTCGAGCAGCCGACGCAGGCAGATCACGCAGGCGCTCTCCCCCAGCGCGCCGCAGAACGGGCAGGATAGGGGCCACAGCAGATGAGAGGCAAAGCGCAGCACCGCCTCAGGAATACTCAATCGACCTCCGCAGAAGCATAAGTGCCCCCTCCCTCTGAGAGAAGCCGTGAGGAGTCAGAAATGGCGCCAGTTCGCTGGTGTAGGTTATGATGAGCGGTATATCCTTTATCGCGGGGTGGTTTAGCGAGTAGTCGATGAGGGCCGTTCCGACCTTCTTTCCTTGGTGGTCGGGGTGGACCATTATGTCCCACAGGGATGCGCGGTAGACGAAGTCCGTCAGCATCCGGCAGAAGGCCGCGAGGCGACCCTCGTGGCGTACGCTGAAGCACATCGAGGTGCCGCGGAGCATCCTGTCGATATCCTCCACCGAGCGGCTGCGCCCCCAGTGGGTGAATCGGTACAGGTTGGCCAGCTCGGAGGCAGTTATGGCGTTCTTGCTGTCGTAGAAGAGGTAGCCGTTCACCTGCACTCCTCCAGATCGCCGTTCAGCGACAGCGCCATACCACGGACTATCGCGCGGAGGTCGGCCTTCCTGGCGTCGGCGGAGACGGGGAGCTGGAGCAACTGTCCCGTTCCGCACACGGGGCAGATCCACATGGCGCGCGCCATTCCGTCTATATCAGGCGTTCCCGCTATCACCTTCGTCTCGGCGCAGACTTGGCAGGCGACTATCAGCATCTATCATTCCTCCACAGGTGTTCTTGTCTCCTCCTCGGAGAGCATCTTTATCGCAACCCTGACGGGACCCTCGGTGTGTATGTCCTCGGCGGCCGTTATCTCGATCGTCACCGGGCCCCTGGCTCTTGAAAGCTGGTCGACGGCCTCGAAGAACTGCGCGCCGTCCATAGTTCCCACGTCGCCTGTGACCGGATCGGGCTTTATCTCGTCAGCGACGGCCCTTCTGTTAACCATCCTGAGTATGAGGTGAAGCTCGGTCTCGGCGTTTATCCCGTCGTAGGGCTGTATCGTCTTGCTTAACAGCAGCTCCCCTTTTTTGTAGACGAGCAGGCTGTCGCTCACCTCGTAGGCGACCCGTACGTCCTCCCCTATTACGGCGTTGGCCTCGGCTATCGTGCGGACGTACTTTCGGCCCGCCTTCTCCGTGCACTCGTCTATCCGGGCGGACTCGGCATCCAGGTCGACGGCGAGGACTATGTCGGAGGTGGACTGACCGGTGCGAGTGGCGACAACCAGCGAGGCCCTGCGCCTGAGGTCCTGGAATATGCGCTCGGCCTCACCCCTGGCGCTCATCGGGTCAACAACAGCCTGGCTCAACGTCTCGCGGGCAAATACCGCGATGCGCCCGCTGCGCATCTGCACCAGCCCCCTGCGAAGCTCCTCCGCCTCCTCCTTCAGCTCCTCCACGGAGCGAGAGAGGGCCTGTTTTTCCTGCTTGATCCGCTCTTTCTCATCACGCACCAGCGACAGCTCGCTGCGCGCCTCGTCAAGCAGAGGGGAGACGCTCTCCAGCTCCGCCTGGACTTCGAAGAGTATCCTCTGCTGATCCTGTAGCCTGGTCTCGCTTCCGGCCAGGTTTATCGCCGCCAGCTCCGCCTCGTCCCTGCTTTTCTGCAGGTCTTTGGTCAGTGTCTGAAGCTGCCCCTGGATGAACTTCATGCTGAATAGAGCCGTGCGCACGTTGTCGGAGATCACGGTCATAGTTATAAGTATGGCTATGGATATAAGGGCACCAGTTATAGCGGTAATCACGCGGCTGGTGGCGCGAGGGCGGAGGCCAAGGAGGGAGATGCGTTTTTTCCCAAGCCGCATCCCAAGGACATCGCCAAGATAGGCCAGAACTCCGCTCAGCGCTATCAGGGCAAAGATGAGCCCCCAGTTCATGTCCGACCATATTTGAATCTGCATTGGCCTCTCCTCGCTGTTCTTCCTGTGGGAAGCTGTCGTCTACGGCTAAGATATTACATTATAGCAGGTCGGGGAATGGATTGACTCCCAGGAGGGAGAGTATCTCATAGGCCGGGTGAAGTTCGCCCTGGTTCATGCCGGGACACTCGGCGGCCGCGTCGTTCCACGCATCCTCAGACTCCAGCTGGCTTGGCCAGAAGGGGAAGAGGCTGCACTGAAGGGGGCGAACCGGATAGATGGTGCAACGCGCCTTTTCCGCGTCGTAGAAGATGCAGTCACCACCGGGCCTCTCTCTGAGGCTCAGAGCACCCCAGCGGGAGGTAACGTAGCGACGGCGGAAGTCAAAGACGGAGATCGAGAGGAAGGAGGAGATGGCCTCCTCCTCCTCCATGGTGTAGTATATCGCGCCGGGCGCTCCCCGGCAGCAGCGTCCGCACCCGAGACAGGTGAAGCGGAGCCCCTTATCCCACCACACCCGTCAGTCTTCCTCTTTCTTCTCTTCCAGATGGACCACGAGCTGGTCGTAGAGCATGCGCCACATTCCCGAGCCGCCATCCTTGGCGAGCTGCTCGGCGGACATCTCGACAGCCAGATCCTCAAGGGGGCCGAAGGGGCGGTCGGATTCGTCTCGCCCGCCAATGCTGCGCGCGTTCGCGTTCATCTTCTTCCAAAGCTCCGCCAGGAGGATGGACTCGAACTGCTGGCAGGCCTCCTTCAGCTTCTCTCTGTCTTTTTCCCCTTTGAGCTCGCTCTTGATTCGTGTCACGTCGGCCGTTGAGGGGACGAACGAGTCGAAGCG
>JBAYOX010000242.1:0-3159 GCA_041678025.1 Aminobacteriaceae bacterium | reverse complement strand
GCCCTCCAGATGGACAACAAGGCCGGCGGAATAACCAGGGAGATTCTCGAGCAGGCTCTTTCCCAGGCGCGTACCGCTAGGATGCAGATCCTCGACAGCATGGAGGCCGCCATTCCGGTGCCTGCCGAGCTGTCTCCCAACGCCCCGAGGATCTTCATGACCACGATCGACCCCGAGAAGATACGAGACGTAATCGGGCCTGGTGGAAAGGTAATAAGAGGCATCACCCAGAAGACGGGGGTCAAGATCAACGTCGAGGACAGCGGCGAGATCTACATCGGCGGCCCGTCGCAGGAGAAGGTAGACGAGGCTCTGTCGATCATACGCGGACTTACGAAGGACCTTGAGGCGGGGGAGGTCTACTACGGCACCGTTACCCGGCTGATGGCCTTCGGCGCATTCATAGAGTGCCTGCCCGGCAAGGAGGGGCTGCTGCATGTAAGCGAGGTCAGCACACGCCGCATCCCGAGGGTGGAGGACGTATTCAAGGTAGGGGACAGAGTTCTTATCATGGTGAAGGAGATAGATGATATGGGGCGCGTCAACCTCTCCAGAAGGCGCATCCTCGAGAACGAGGCCAGAATAGCCGAAGAGGGGCTCTCCGACGTTCTACCGGCGGAGAGAGAGAGAGAGAGCGTCATTGAGGCGCTGGCCGAGGCCAACAGGAATAACCCGCAGCCGGAGCGCGACAGACCCAGAGATGGAGGCGGGCGCGACCGGGGAGACAGACGTCCGGGAGGGCCGCGCAGGCACTCGTCTGGGAGGTCTTAGCCAAAGATGTCCGTTCCCGTCAGGATCACCCGTTCAGGGAGGGCAAAGGATTTCCCCCTCCCTGAACATGCGACAGAGAGAGCCGCAGGGGTCGACCTTCGCTCGGCGGAGGACTCCCTCCTGTTGCCCGGCGAGCGGATCAGCGTCGGGACAGGCGTCCGGATCGAGATCCCGGACGGGTTCGAGGGGCAGGTCAGGCCGAGAAGCGGTCTGGCCGCTCGACACGGGGTGACGGTTCTGAACGCCCCCGGCACCATCGACAGCGACTACAGGGGCGAGGTGAGGGTCCTCCTGGTCAACCTGGGAAAGGATCCTTTCAACATAGCTGCGGGCGACAGGATAGCCCAGCTCATCATCGCACCCGTATCCAGGGTTGAGTGGGTCGAGACCGAGTCTCTTGAGGAAACGGAGCGAGGCGAGGGGGGTTTCGGCAGCACCGGGAACAGTTGACAGACGTCCCCTTTGGCTGTATAAAAACAACATGATGGATTACCTGCGATGATTGGGAGAGTAGGGGAGTCCAGTCCGGACAGAGAGGGGGGCGCGCGGCTGAGAGGCCCCCTGCGGACAGCTTCCTGAAGACCGCCCTTGAGCGGGCGCCGAAATACCGTCAGGACAAGGTGCCGGGGTTTCGCCCCTTACAGCGGGTTCAAGAGCCGCGCGACTTTTTGCGCGGAAGTGGAGTGGGACCGCGACACGCCCGTGTCGTCTCCATAATGGAGATGACACGGGCATTTTTTCTAGACAGAGGAGGTAGGGAGTATGGTGCAGTTTGTCGGTAATAACGGAAAAACGGCCGATGTCCCCGCAGGAACCAAGGCTGGCGATGTCCTCGATTCACTGGGACTGAAAAAGGGTGCGGTGGCGGCCAGGATCGGTGGTCAAAATGTCGATCTGTTCTGTCCGCTTGAGGAGGGCGGTGAGATCGAGCCGATTCTGGCCGGGTCGGAGGAGGGATTGGACATCCTGCGGCACTCCGCGGCGCACCTGATGGCTCAGGCCGTGGAACAGCTCTACCCCGGCACTCGCTACGGGGTGGGACCGTCGATAAAGGATGGGTTCTACTATGATATGGAGATCCCCGGCGGGATCACGGAGGATGATCTGCCGAAGATCGAGCGCGAGATGAGCCGCCTGGCGAAACGAGCCATCCCCGTGGAACGTCGCGTCATGAGCAAGGAGGAGGCGCTTGACTGGTTCAGAAAGAAGGACGACCCCTACAAGATGGAGATAATCTCCGATCTTGATGAGGATACGGTGAGCCTGTACGTTCAGGGGGAGTACGCAGATCTCTGCCGCGGGCCTCACGTGCCGAACACCTCCTATGTCCGGTACTTCAAGCTGCTCTCCGTGGCGGGGGCCTACTGGCGCGGAGACGAGAAGAACATCATGCTCACAAGGGTGTACGGCACTGCGTTTGCGGATGAAGAGTCGCTTGCTGCGCACCTTCACAGGATGGAGGAGGCGAAGAACCGCGATCACCGCAGGCTGGGCAAGGAGCTGGACCTCTTCAGCATCCAGCCGGAGGGGCCCGGCTTCCCCTTCTTCCACCCAAAGGGCATGGTCGTGCTCAACAGCCTGATGGACTTCTGGAGGAGGGAGCACATGAGGAGAGGGTACTGCGAGATACGCACCCCCCTCATACTCGAGAGGTCGCTGTGGATCCAGTCGGGGCACTGGGACCACTACAAGGACAATATGTACTTCACCGAGATAGACGAGCGTCCGTTTGCGATCAAGCCCATGAACTGTCCGGGGGGTATGCTCGTCTATAAGAGCCAGATACGCAGCTACCGCGACCTTCCCCTCAGGATGGCGGAGCTCGGTGTGGTCCACAGACACGAGAGGAGCGGCGTGCTGCACGGCCTTATGAGGGTGCGCTGCTTCACGCAGGACGATGCTCACCTCTACTGCGCCCCCGAACAGGTGAAGGACGAGATAATTGGCATAATGGATCTGTGCAACTACATCTACAAGGAGGTCTTCGGGTTCAAATACTCCGTCGAGCTCTCCACCAGGCCGGACAGCTGCATGGGCACGGAGGAGCAGTGGGATATAGCCGAGACCGCCCTCAGAGAGGCGCTTGAGGATACAGGGACGGAGTACAGGCTCAACCCGGGCGACGGTGCCTTCTACGGGCCGAAGATAGACTTTCACCTCGAGGACTGCATTGGCAGGACCTGGCAGTGCGGCACGATACAGCTTGACTTCCAGATGCCCGAGAAGTTCGACCTCAACTACATAGGGCCGGACGGCAGGGAGCACCGGCCTGTCATGCTGCACAGGACGGTGTTGGGCAGTCTCGAGCGCTTCTTCGGCATTCTGATAGAGAACTTCGCGGGGGCCTTCCCCTACTGGATCGCACCCGTTCAGGCACGAGTGCTGCCT
>JBAYOX010000241.1:0-3172 GCA_041678025.1 Aminobacteriaceae bacterium | reverse complement strand
GACGAGGCGATCGACGCCTTCAAACGCACCTGCCGACTTGAGGGGATCATCCCGGCGCTCGAAAGCTCTCACGCGCTCGCATACGTCTACCGGAACGCAGCCGCCCTGCCGAAGGAGTCGATAATACTGGTGAACCTCTCCGGCCGGGGGGATAAGGACATGGACACCATCCTGTCGTTTGAAAGGAGCGAATAGATATGTCGGGATTATCGAGAGCCTTTGAAGGCAAGAAGGCGCTCATCACATACATCACGGCGGGCGACCCCGACCTTGGAACCACCGCCTTTCTGTTGAGGCTGCTGGATGAAAGCGGTGTGGACGTACTCGAGGTGGGAATACCCTTCTCCGACCCGCTGGCCGACGGCCCCGTCATCCAGCAGGCGGGACAGCGCGCCCTAAAGAGCGGCACGACGCTTAAAAAAATCTTAACCATGCTCGCGTCGCTGAGGGGTGACGTGAAGGCTCCGCTGGTGCTGATGGGGTACATGAACAACATACTTGCCTACGGCCCGGAAACCTTCGCGAAGGACGCCGCCGACGCCGGCGTTGCCGGTGTCATAGTCCCCGATCTCCCCTTCCATCAGAGCGAGGATCTCGCGGGGATGCTCCGCTCGCGAGGGATGGACTTCATCCTCATGGTAACGCCAAACAGCACCCCCGAACGACTGAATGCCATCGCGGAGAGGGCGTCCGGCTTCCTCTACTGCGTCTCGCTCCTCGGTGTGACGGGAAATGAGGGGAAGGAAAATGCGCACCTGGAGGAGTACATGCGGCGCGTGCGCGCCACTACTGATCTCCCTCTAGCCCTCGGCTTCGGCGTCGGCACGCCTGAGAGGGCGAAGGCCGCGGCGCGGGTCGCCGACGGCGTGATCGTCGGCAGCGCGCTAATCTCTACTCTGGAGCCGTGCGGCGCAGACAGAGAGCTGCTCACGGCGAATACGACACAGTTCATCGGCGCCCTGAGAAAGGCGGTGGACACGGCGGGGTAGGGGCTATGATAAGAGCAAGGCTTCTACGTACAAAAAGCCATTTCTTCATATAAAATAGACTCATTCATTCTCACTGCTGTCCAAGATAACTCTGATCAATTAATTGTTTCCGGTGTTTCCAAAACTTATTTTGGACAAGAGTGAATCCAAATGACAACGCGGAGGTGATCCTATGCGCGCGTGTCGTGTGTGTTGCCGGGTTGATCCTAGCGGTCCTGATGGCGGGGGTCGCGTGCGAGGCGACGGTGACCTATCAGCGAGTTGATGCCTTATCTCAATCCCGACTACTCGCCGTGGTGAAGAGGATAAATCTTCATCGTTGTTACAACCGTTGGAACTACCGAGTAGCGGGGCCTGCCAACGAAACCTTGAGATGGTTTTGCTATACAATGATTGATCGCAGCTCTCCAAAGAAGGATGAAGAACCGTATGCGACGGTTTTTCTCGACACTACCTTCAATGCCCCCTGTGTTTCTCCTTCTTCTTCGCCTGCTTCTGCAGGCGCTTGCGCTCTTTTGTCTCTTCCCGGCGGAGCTTGGCCGTTTTCTTTTGCTCGACGCCGCGCGCTTCTCGTTCCCTCTGAAGCGCAGCCCGGGCTTTTGTCGAAGGGCCTTGTGCCAACGCGATTTCTCTTCGAATCTCTCGCTGCCTCCGCTTTGGGTTCATGGACGAAGACGGAAGCTTCGGTGCTTCGACTGATTCCTTTGCCGCGTCCAGAGTTTCTCGGATTGCGAGGTGTGCGAACGCAAGAATGTCCCGCTCCGTAGGTTCGGATCCGAAGACGGTCCGCACCGCTTGCAGCTCGCCGTCCTCGTTGCGTTCGGCAATGCCCGCCCAGAACTGGCCGTCATGGTACACAGTCACTACAACCATACCTATCCCTCCGAAAGATAATACCCCAAGGATAGGCAATGGACAGCCGCTACAGCGACAGGTTACTGGAACCCCGTTGAAGGTTCGCCCGGACTACCAGCCGGGCCGTGTTTTCATGCCCTTGAAAGCGTTCTTTATTTTTTCTTGCTGGACAGCATAATACATCTCCCGCTCGCAACTGTCCAGAGATGCGCTACGATTCCGTAATAAGAGCGAAAACCGCCTATGGCGCATTGGCGAATAAAGGGTATAATATCGCAGGCTTTTCTTTCGAGACGACTCTTTTCGGAGGAAGGACCGTATTTTTGGAGGAAGGAGGGGTCGTCATGGATTGGGAAAGAACTCCTGCGGACACGATGGTCGTGGAGAGCGAGGAGATTACCCTGCGCGATCTGGTGCAGGCTGCGGCCGACGGTGTCGACACGCCTCAGGGGCTGATGGAAGTATTCGGCCTTGAGGAGGGGACCGCTGGCACGGAGCACTTTCAGTCGATACTGGACGCTTTTCTTCCGGCCATTGCACGCCTGCGGAGCGGCGGCTGCGGTGGTGGATGAGCTGGCTGTTCAGGCAGCTGTTAGCTGCCTTTGGAATAAGCACAGGCCGCAACGTCCGTTTCAGGGCGAGGCGGCCTGTTTGTTATATACAGACGAACGCTCGGGATGACAAAAGCCTGTCGTCCCGAACGACCAGCGGGAGGAGGGACCCTGGTGAATCCATTCCGCCCCGGTCGCCTTAAAGCCCCGCCTCTGCCAGTGTTGCGATCCTGATGCCGTTTCCGAAGCTGGTCACCCAGATCTCCCCGTCCGAGTGCGGGTTGATGAAGACACTCTCGGGCTGCCGGAAGGGGTATGAAATGACCATCTCGAATGATGGGCTTCCCTTTCGTCTGTCTTTCGTGTACCAGAGGCCCTGTCCCTCCGTCGTCACGAACATCCCCCCGCATGGGAGGGGAGTGCAGGAGGCTACCCTATCGATGGCCGTCCCTGTGACCCTGGTCCAGCTCCTCCCACGATCCGTGGTCCTGTACAGCCCTCCCTGCCCAGCCGCAGGGCCTCCCCATCCGCTGAACACGCCAGCGTACCATGTGTTCTGGGACGGGTCGTCCGGATCAATGACTACGTCCCTTGTCCAGTACCGCATTCCAGGGTCCGACAGGTCCTCCCACCTGTTGGACGCAGGGTCGTACAGGAATACGCCGGAGCTGGCGGTGAAGCCCGCCGGTCCCCGCCTGCCGGAGTAGGAGCAGATCAGCCTGCCGTCCTTCAGCGCCCTAATGGTCGCAGGGTGCCCCTCTGTTCTCGGAGGCGCGG
>JBAYOX010000240.1:0-3173 GCA_041678025.1 Aminobacteriaceae bacterium | reverse complement strand
TTCGTGTGCAATGCGGATGAGGGCGACCCCGGTGCTTTTATGGATCGCTCCGTTCTCGAAAGCGACCCTCACAGCATCATCGAGGGGATGACTATCGGAGCATGGGCGATCGGCTCGGACGAGGGAATCATCTACTGCAGGGCCGAGTACCCCCTGGCCATAAAGCATCTTAATACGGCGCTGAATCAGGCCCGAGAGAGAGGCTTCCTGGGGACGGACATCCTTGGATCCGGCTTCTCCTTCGACATACACATCAAGGAGGGCGCGGGAGCGTTCGTCTGCGGCGAGGAGACAGCGATGATTGCTTCGATCGAAGGCAAGCGCGGAATGCCCCGTCCAAGGCCCCCCTTTCCGGCCAACAGCGGTGTCTTCGGGAAGCCGACCAATATCAACAACGTCGAGACCATCGCCAACATCCCCTGGATCATACACAACGGCTCGGCGAAATTCGCGGAACTAGGCATCGGCAAGAGCCGCGGAACAAAGGTTTTCGCTCTAGCCGGGAAGATCAAAAGAGGCGGCCTGGCAGAGGTCCCGATGGGAATGCCGCTTCGCGAAGTCATATTCGGAGTGGCCGGAGGAATAGCCGAGAACAGAAAGTTCAAGGCAGTGCAACTGGGCGGTCCTTCGGGCGGCTGCATCCCCGAGTCGCTGCTGGACACACCGGTGGACTACGAGTCGATAAACGCTACCGGCGCTATCATGGGATCGGGCGGGATGGTCGTCATGGACGACAGCACCTGCATTGTAGACGTGGCGAAGTTCTTCCTCGCCTTCGTACAGAAGGAGTCGTGCGGGAAGTGCCCCTTCTGCCGCATCGGCACCAAGAGGATGCTGGAGATTCTCGAGCGCATCTCCGAGGGCAAAGGGGTTATGGAGGATCTGGACACGCTCTACGATCTGGCCCTGCAGGTAAAGGAGGGGTCGCTGTGCGGGCTTGGACAGACCGCGCCCAACCCTGTGCTGACCACGCTGAAGTACTTCCGCGATGAGTACGAGGCGCATATAAAGGATAAAAAATGTCCTGCGAAGGTGTGCACCGGCCTCATTCACTACGTCATAGACCCGGCGGCGTGCATCGGATGCACCCTGTGCGCCAGGAACTGCCCTGTCTCCTGCATAGCAGGGGCGCCCAAGAAGCCCCATGAGATCGACGACGATAAGTGCATCAGGTGCGGCCAGTGCAAGAAGGTCTGCCCCGTGGGCGCTATTTCAGTGGAATAAGCGGCAGGAGGACTCGACTGACATGAAGAAGAACGTAAAGGTCACTCTTAATGGAAAAACCGTATATGGATACGAGGGGCAGCGCATTCTCGACCTGTGCGCCGACTGCGGCGTCAAGGTCCCGACACTGTGCTACGACCCGCATCTGAGCCTGCACGGCGGCTGCTCGGTCTGCCTCGTCGAAGTAGAGGGAGCAAAGACGCTACTTAGGGCCTGCGCGAATAATATTACACCGGGCATGGTCATCAGGACCGATTCCGAGCGCGCTATCAGCGCCAGGCGAACCGCCTTGGAGCTTCTGCTCTCCGACCATGTGGGCGACTGCCGCCCCCCCTGTACTCTGGCGTGCCCGGGAAACGGGAACGTACAGGGGTACGTCAACCTTGCGGCTCGGGGGAAGTACGGCGAGTCGCTGGACGCCCTGCACCATCACGTCACACTACCCTCCTGCATAGGCCGGGTCTGCCCGGCACCGTGCGAGAAGGTCTGCCGCAGGCGCTTCGTGGACGATGCGCCAGTCTCCATCAGGGAGATAAAGCGCTTCGTCGGGGATTGGGGGATCGACAACGGCTCCATGGGCTTCGTGCCGGAGATCGTCGAGAACGGCAGGAGTGTTGCCATAGTGGGCGGAGGTGCCGCAGGAGTGTCGGCGGCCTACTACCTGAGGCTCAAGGGGTACAGGCCCGTGATCTTCGAGAAGGAGAAGCTCCTTGGCGGTATGATGCGCTACGGCATCCCCGATTACCGCCTGCCGCAGAAGGTCCTGCAGACGGAGATCGACTGGTTGCTCTCGCATGGCATCGAGGTGCGCACGGGGACCACGCTCGGAAAGGACGTGACGCTTGAAGATCTGCGTAAACAGTTCGACGGCGTGATACTGGCGATGGGCTGCTGGAAGTCCTCACCGATGCGCGTCACGGGCGAGGATCTTGACGGGGTCGTCGGCGGAATAGACTTCCTGTACGACGTGAAGACCAAGCCGGAGATTAAGATCGGCGCAAGGGTCGTGGTCGTCGGAGGGGGAAACACGGCTATGGACGCCGCCCGTTCGGCCAGACGGCTGGGCGCGGAGAAGGTCTCCTTGCTCTACCGGCGCTCCCGCGAGGAGATGCCGGCCGAGGATATCGAGATAGTCGAGGCGGGGGAAGAGGGAGTCGAGTTCATATACCTGGCTGCGCCGAAGGCAATCGAGGGCAAAGGCAGTGTAGAGCGCATCCTGTGCGAGAAGATGGAGCTTGGCGAACCCGACGCCTCCGGCAGAAGAAGCCCAGTCCCGACGGGAGAGTCTTTCGTTCTGGAGGCGGACATGGTGATCGCCGCGATTGGCCAGGGAATAGACTTCTCCGGCCTGCCCTCCGAACTGCACGACGGCAGAAGAATGAGGGTGGGCAAGGATTACGACACCCCACTTCCAGGAGTGTTCGTCTGCGGCGACCAGCAGACCGGGCCGAAGATCGCGATCGAGGCTATAGGGAACGGACACTGGGCAGCCGACTCTCTGGATCACTACCTGACGCACGGCAAGCCGAAGAAGCCGTTCTTCTACGACATAGTACGCGAGGACCTGGGCCCGGAGGACTTCACACACGTGGTCCGCTCCGTCCAGGAGGAGGTCCCGCACGTCCCGGGCGAGACCAGGCTGAAAATGCGCTTCGACGAGTACAGCGCGGGGCTATCCGAGGAGCAGACCCTGCGCGACGCAAATCGCTGCATGGAGTGTGGATGCGCCGATGTCTTCGAGTGCAAGCTGAGGGAGTACGCCACCACTCACGAGGTCCATCCAGAGAAGCTGGCTGGCGCTCATATCGAAAAGTTGGAGGACGCCAACCAGTACTACGCGCGCAACCTTGATAAGTGTATCCTGTGCGCAAAGTGCGTAAGGGCGTGCGACGAGGTGGCCGGCTTCCACGCGATAGACTTCGCAAAGCGTGGATTCGAGTCGGTGCTCA
>JBAYOX010000239.1:0-3181 GCA_041678025.1 Aminobacteriaceae bacterium | reverse complement strand
CGTATTGCGATGCACGAGTCGAGATCGCCGTCGTAGTCAAGGGCGCAGAACGCCCCCGCATAGCTGTTTCGCGGCTCTCCCTCGACCTCGGCGATTATCTCCATCGCACGCCTTCGCGGCGCGCCCGACACAGTCCCGGCGGGGAAGGACGCCCTGAACGCGTCCAATGCGTGCATCCCGTGTCGCAGATCCCCCTCAATCTGCGACACGATGTGCATCACCCTGGCGAACCGTTCCACCTCCATATACTCTGTAACCGCCACACTGGAGGGAAGACACGTCTTCGCCGCGTCCTCCTTCGCCAGCTCCACGAGCAAAATGTGCTCCTCCCGCTCCTTCGGGTCGCCCTTCAGCTCCGCCTCCAGCGATGCATCCTCGGCCGGAGTCGAGCCTCTGCGCCTCGTCCCAGCCAGCGGTCGCAGCTCGACCCGCCCATTTCGCACCCTCGCCAGGACCTCTGGCGACGCGCCGATAAGAGTGACACCGGGGGACTCGAAGTAGAAGTGGAACGGGGAGGGATTCTCACGGCGCAGCGCCTCGTACAGGGCGATAGGATCCTCCGGAGCCTCTCCCTCGAAGCGCTGCGAGACGACTATCTGACCGGCCTCTCCCCGTTTAATCGCCTCAATCGAAGCCGACACCCTCTCCATGAAGGCCTCCCGGCTGACGACCGGGGCGAGAGGCCTCGGGCGAAGTGGGCGAGAGGGGGCACCGTGCAGTGCAAGGCGTCTGTAAAGAGTAACGAGCCTTCGGTACGAGACGCGGTACATTTCCTTCAACTCTCCCTCTGCCTTACCTCGCGTCTCCGCATAACAGACAAGAAGCAGCGTATCGCGGACTCGATCCAGCACCGCTACCACTCCGGGGGCGAAGAACGAGGCCGCCTCAAGAGGCTTTTTCAGCCCAAAATCGCACGGCATTCCCTCGAAGACAGCGGCCGCCTCGAAGCCGAAATAGCCGAAGAGTCCCCCGGAGAACGGGGGCAGCATCGGATCTCTGAACGCCTCCGCTCCCTCGACATAGCCGCGCATAACTCTCAGGAAGCTTCCGCCTCTGTCGTCCGCGTCGCTCTCCATACTGAAGGTTCTTAGCGGGGATAAGCCGATAACTGAATACCTGCCCTCGTGAACGTCCCTTCCGTCCCCCTCTGCCAGAAAGGCGAACCCTCCCTCCTTCAACGCACGAAATATCTCCGACGCACTCCGTCTCGTCGCTGGCGTCTCCGCCACTACGGGAACCAGCCCGAACTTCATCCCAAGTCGCACGAACTCCTCTTCACCTCTGAGAAACTTGATCATTACACTCATCCTCTCCGCACTCTTTTGTCATGCAAATTAAATAAGGGGAGGACGCCCTCACGGCATCCTCCCCTTGCGGTTCGAATATACAACGACCGTGAAGCGATCCCCTATCCGGGACCTGCCTCCACAGCCTAAAAGAACGCGACGCTCAATCTTCCGCGGTCTTTATGGTCACGGGCGGCAGGCTAGAAAGCCCGCCACCACCAGTTCATAGCAGAAAAGTCATTCCGAAACAGAATAAACCCCTCCTGTACAGATTTTTTGAGATACTATCACGCCGATCATGAACCGTCAATAGCTTTCTGTACGCCCTAATCCCGCTAAGCACTATCCGCCCGCCCTGTTTCAAGGGAAACCGGGCTTGACAAAAGTGTTGTCATCTATAAAAATTGTCTATGCAGTCATTGTACTCATTTTTTCTTTGTATTATTTTCATCGTCGGTCCATAAGCTGGCACTTCAGGATAATGGCCGACGAATTGCAGGCCGGAAGGGTTGGTCTTTCATGAACACGCGCCAAGGCGACATGTTCTTCAATCAGCTTGTCATGAAACTTGAGCTATCCACACCGTTCGCAGCAATACGGCGCGGCATGGTGAGCGCTATACCTCTTCTGATGGCTGGCTCGCTGGCCCTTGCGCTACAGTACCTTCCGGTCGACGCCTACCAGCACTTTTTGACACAGGCCTTTGGCGGAGCCCTGGAGAGGCTCTTGGTATTCATACAGAACGGCACCCTGGACATCATCTCGCTGATCATGGTGATGGCTATCGCCCACGCCTACGGCGTGGAGAAGAACGAGACGATCACAGAGAAATTGAGCCCGGTTATCCTCACCCTCACGGCGGTGAGCTGCTTCGTCCTGTTTCAGTTCATACACTGCGAGGAGCCTCTGCTCACGTGCATGGGCGACTCCAAAGTGGCTGCCGCGATAATCTCCGCCCTGGCCTCGTCCGCTATCTACGTGTGGATATGGGAGAGAAAACCCCCTGGGCTCAGCGCTTACTCGACCGACTCGCTCTCATTTCACACATCCTCGCTGACCTCCCTATTCCCCACATCGGCGACCATCGCGGTCTTCGCCCTTGCTGCGCTGCTGTACAGGGAGATAGCACCTCATCTGTTCAGCACAGAGGGGTGGGCGGGCGCGATGTTCTCAAATTTTGTATATAGAGGCTCGATGCTTGGAAGCGCTATCGTATTCATCTTCCTCATACACCTGATGTGGTGCTTCGGAGTTCACGGTCCAAACGTGCTGGAGGCTGTAGCAGTGGACCTCTTCGTCCCGACCCTCCAGGTGAACCAGGAGCTGATCGCGTCAGGACAGATGCCGACTGAGATCATCTCCAAGGCCTTTCTGGACACCTTTGTCATCATGGGGGGAAGCGGTGCCACACTCTGTCTTATGGCCGTTATTCTGATATTCGGGAGAAGCCGTTCGCAGCGCCGCCTGATGAAGCTGTCGGCCATCCCGTCAATGCTGAACATAAACGAACTGATCATCTTCGGCGTACCCATCGTGTTCAACCCGATTTATTTCATACCCTTCACGCTGATTCCCGTCCTTCTGACGATCACCTCCTATGCGGCGGTCGCAAATGGTCTGGTTCCTCACACTGTCAACCACGTTGAATGGACTACCCCTGTATTCATCAGCGGATACATAGCAACTGGCTCGGTAAGAGGCGTGGTGTTGCAGGCCTTCAATCTGGTACTGGGAGCCCTGTGCTATCTCCCCTTCTTCATCCTGGCCAGATCGGCCTCCGAGAAGAAGAACACGCGCGTGCTCGACAAAGCCTATAGGATGATCGAGGAGAACCCGTCGTATCTTTCACTAAAGGAGGACAACGAGACTGTCAACTTCCTTCGCTTTCTCGCCCT
>JBAYOX010000238.1:0-3208 GCA_041678025.1 Aminobacteriaceae bacterium | reverse complement strand
TATAGGTCAGGGCGTAAGCTACTGCGCCGTATGCGACGGGGCTTTCTTCGAGGGCGAGGAGATCGCCGTCGTTGGCGGAGGTAACACCGCAGTGGAGGAGGGCGTATACCTCACCAACTTCGCCTCGAAGGTCTACATCATCCACCGCAGAGACGAGTTCAGGGCTGACCGGGCGGCAATTGAGCAGGCCATGTCGAACCCGAAGATCGAACCGGTATGGAACACGGTCGTCGAGAAAATCGAAGGCGATGGGATGGTTGAGAACCTCGTCCTTAAGAACGTCAAGACCGGCGAGGTATCGAACCTTCCCGTGGCTGGCATATTCATGTTCGTAGGACAGCTGCCGCACGATGAATCGGTGCGCGGCCTGGTGGACGCTGCAAAGGGCGGCTGGATAAAGACCGACGACAATATGGAGACCTCCGTGGAGGGCATATTCGCGGCGGGAGACGTCCGCGAAAAGGGGCTGCGACAGGTGGTTACAGCCGCCTCGGACGGCGCTATAGCGGCCATGAGCGCATCGTCTTATATCAACGAGCAGGTGCATCTGCGCTCTGTGCTGCTCGAGCCTGAACGAGTGGTTGCGCTCTTTTACTCCAGCATCGTCCAGGAGCAGGTAAAACTCTCCGACGAGGTAGACACTCTCGCTAGGGAGAATGGGAAAAAGGTCGCCCTCATAGACGGTTACAAGAATAAAAGAATGGCAGAGAAGCTTGGAGTCGTGACCATGCCCGCCATAGTCCAGCTATCCTCGGGTAAGGTCGTATCGATCAACCCGGTCAACTCTGCCTCGGACTCTTCGAAGTACCTGGGATAGAATAACCTCCCCCGGAGGCCGCTTCACCTTTGAAAAGCGGCCTCTATTAATTACAGATAATGTTTATCCCGCAGACCTCCGAAACTAAGGTGGAAAGGAGTGATATCCGAGATGGACGCAAAGAGCACGCAGTATGCCCAGACTGCCTACCTGTCTAACAAGATAAACACGGCCCCTAGAGAGCAGCTCCTTCTGATTACCTATGATATTGGGATAAAAAGTTGCTTGACTGCGGAGAATGCTATGGAGGCAGGACAGATCGACGAGGCCAACAGCAACCTCCAGAGGGCGCAGAACGTCTTACGAGAGCTCATGGTCACCCTCAGAGTAGAAGAGGGGGGAGAGGTCGCTCAGAGTTTAATGCGACTTTACGACTTTATGTACCTGATGCTGGTGGAGGCCAACGTCGGTAAGGACCGTGAGAAGGTCTCTATCGTAAGAGGGATGCTTGAAGAGCTTCGAACCACCTGGGAGGAAGCCATAATCAAGCTGGCCGAGGAGGCCGGTATAGAGAAGACGGCGCCCCATCTTCAGGAGACGCTCCATATAAACGAGATAGAGCAGGGTACTGTACCGGCGGGAGGCCTGAATGTCGCGGGCTGATCTTGAGGAGATCCTCTCAAGTCTTGTCTCCTCAGAGCTCGCTCTGTTCAACGAGCTGGCTCTTCTCGTGGAAAAAGAGGAGGAGTGTGTCATTGCAGAGGACATGAAATGCCTGCTTGACGTACTTCAGGAGAAGCAGGACGTCATCTCCAGACAGGAGAAGATACACGAGCAGTGGAGTTCAATCTCTTCGTCAATGGGGTTGCAGGAAGGTAGAGACGGCCCGGAATTCTGGAGCAAATTGGGAGAGCTCCTCGGAGATGGTGCCACCGACCTCAAAGCGTCCCTCTCCGTCATCAGAGACGTCGCTGGGAAGGTTCTGGAGCAGGAGATGCACGTGCAAGATCTTATGGAAAAACATGTCGAATCGCTCCGAAAGCAGATGGCCGGTATCAGCCGCGGGAAAGAGGCTTTGAGAGGCTACTCCAAATCCGGAGGAGTGTAGAGGAACGGGAATATGACACGCTTCTTCGGATATATGCGCCTCATTCTGCTGCTTCTGGCGCTGCTTCTGTCAAGCTCCGACTTATCGGCAGACAGCCTGGAGAAGGAGATAGCCCTTGGGAAAAAAGCTTCCGCCGAGCTCGAGAAGATGTGGGAGAGGACCACGGAACCGGCCCGGACGGCTCATTTGGATATGATCCTTTCAAGATTAACCCCATTTACGACAAGGCCCCTCCCGTTCGAGGTACGGGTGGTGCGTGAAAATATGATAAATGCCTTCAGCCTGCCTGGCGGAATAGTCTACTTCACTACCGGCATGCTTGATTTCCTTCGGACAGATGCGGAGATCGCGGCGATAATGGCTCACGAGCTTGTACACGCAGACAGACGTCACGCAGTGATTCAGGCTGCCAGATCCACGAAGATTTCCGCTGCGGCCCTGGCTCTTATGATCGCCTCTAGAGGAGCAGCCGCCCCCATGATCCTGACCAGCATGCTTCAGGTGGCAGTGACAAACTCCTACAGCATTGAGCTCGAGAAAGAAGCCGATAAGGAGGGCTTCAAGATCCTTGTCTCCGCGGGCTTCCCGCCAGCTGCAATGGTCACCGTCCTTGAAGCGATGCTCTTTGACCAGATGAAGCGCCCCAACATTGACCTTGGGGTATTCATGACACATCCCGAGGTGGCTGAGCGGATCGATTACATACTTGACATGGCGGAGGATATGAAGATCCCGATGCATAGGAAGAGGGCTCTTAACCTGCTTCACCCAGCCCTCTCGGAGGAGGGGAACTTCATCATCCTCAAGGTCGACTCAATTGAGGTATGGCGCTACCCTAAGGGAGAAGAAGGCGGACACGCTCTGGAAAAGGCTGCTGCTGCGATTGAGAGTTCCCTTCAGATGGAGACCCCCCCCTACGATATACAGGTCATCGACCTCGAAGGCGTGCGTTCTCTGCGTATAGGTCCGCTAATCGCCGCGCGCGACCCACTCCCGGAAGGCGTCCCCTCCCTGGAGCACCTTCGCGAGTCTCTGATAAAGGCTCTGCTGTCGGCCAGAAGTGAGCACCATAGTTCGAGCTACCACCGCTGATTACAGATGGTACAATAGAGGCGAGGGAGGGATGGAAGCACCACCTCTCTGAAAGGGGTATCTCAGTGTCCGTATCACTTTACCGCCGTTACAGGCCTCAGACATTCGATGAGATCGCCGGTCAGGAGACCGTGGTTGACGTCTTGAAGAAGACGTTGCAGATGAACCGGGCGGGACACGCCTGGCTTTTTTCCGGTCCGCGCGGTTGCGGAAAGACCTCCGCCGCCCGCCTCCTGGCAAAGGCGTTGAAC
>JBAYOX010000237.1:0-3212 GCA_041678025.1 Aminobacteriaceae bacterium | reverse complement strand
GCCGACGAGATAAAGCTGGAGCTCCGCCCCGGCGAGCTGCCGCGTTATAGAAAGAAGCTGGAGGAGCTCGCCTCGGCCATGTCGGCGGTGAAAAGAGACAAGCTGGTCATAGTGACCGGCAATCACGACCATGAGGAGAGTGTGCGCGACTTTTTCCCCGGCGTCAATGTCATAGCTGACAGGGGTAGAATCGAGATGTGCGGCCTGGACCTCAACCTGAGCCACTCACCGGAGGCACTGCTCGTTCCTCTATCACACTATAATATGTTCGGGCATACGTGTCCACGCGGCCTTGTCGAAGGAGAAGGGACTCGTCTTCTGAACGGGTTGAACGCCGTTCACGCTCTGAATGTCGAGACGGGTGAGGTCCTCTTAATCCCGTATCCGGGATACGTCAACGACGCCAGGTTCAACAGGAAGAAGATCGGCCTTTAGAATAACCGGGGGGGTGTTGCGATGCTGCAGATTGTCAGGAGTGGCCCGCGTGTAATGATGCTCAAAGGGGAAACGGACGGCTTGGACCGTGTTTTGGCCGATACGTTCCCGGTTGCTATGCACACGTTTGAAAGCGCTATCGACTCGGCCGGAGAGGGGCAAACCATAGTCGCGCTTCATGGTGGCGGAGATGGCGAGCACAGGGAGTACAGGGTTCTGCCGTCCTCTGCGGATGATGTGCTGGTGGCGCTTCTCAATAACGCATCTCATATCCTCTACTCAGTCCGGTTGCTTCCGCGAATCCTCTTCTTCAGGATATTCGGCGACTCAGACAGGGTACTCGAACAGATGGAGTCCGACCTAAAAGAGGGCATTATCCCCGGTGCAGTTGTCAGAAGGGGAAGGCTGCGCTCCCTTCTTGGAACCTCCAGAAGAAACGAGATAGCCGTCTGCTTCACGAGGGCGTCGCTGACCGGCTCCGTGGCTGTTTCAGATCTGCTGGATACTGTTCTTCTTGTCGAGGAGGTCGTTTACCACGAGCTCTACTCCTTCCTGAGGAACCGCGCCCTGTGGTTTTTCACTGAGGGCCTTGAGGGCCGCACCTGGAACGAGATGGAGATAAGGATCTACGACTCCTGGGGGTACTACACAGAACATGCCAAAAGGTTGCGCATCGTGCTGGACGCCCTGGAGATCGGCATGGTACTAGGTGAGGGGTGGGGAAAGGATTACGGCCATATCCTCATTCCGGTGCGCGTTTACCGTCTGCGTCTTTTCTCATTCCTCTCCCCCGAGCTCGTCAAGGAGATTCTGCTGGGCCTCGAGTACGACGAGGAGGGAGGCAGGCTGGTAGACTTCGATCTGTACTGCGGCAAGGATAAGATCTCCTGGGGAGGCGTCAAGAGGGATAAGGGAGGGCGCCCCGAGGTCGGAGAGGCCGCTCGTGAGAAGCTTTTTTCACGTTTAAGGCGGAACGAACGGGAGCAGCTTGAGAGGTTGGAGAAAAGCGTGGTGAAGCTTAGGCGTGACAGGGAGGTCCGGTAAACCGCGACGGAATACATCTTTTCTGTTGTTCAAGTAGATTATCTCCTTGCATATTTCTCGCTCATGAGATTATACTTATAGCAACAACGGATATACTTTCGGAGAACCATTGCGGCAGACTTTTATTGCATCCCTGCCTCAACGGATCGATTAGGGGTTTTTTCAGTCCCCTGAAGTCGGATCCGTCGGGATGCCGTCCGATATGCGTAGATCCTCAACTACGAAGGAGGTCGCTACTAATGGAAGTGCTCAAGGTCTCTGCAAAGTCACAGCCGAAGTCGGTCGCCGGTGCCATTGCCGCAGTGATGCGGGAGAAGGGGGCGGTGGAGGTTCAGGCGGTGGGCGCCGGTGCGGTTAATCAGTCGGTGAAGTCCATCGCGATCGCCAGAGGGTACGTAGCGCCCAACGGGATCGACCTGGTATGCATACCCGCCTTTTCAAAAATAGCAATAGAGGACGAAGAGAGGACGGCCATCAAGTTTCAGCTTGAATCGCGTTGAAGAAATCGGCGGTTTTACGCATGAGGCCCGGCCCGAGAGATTGGGCCGGGTTTTGTTGGTTTTATCTTACCCTCGGTCTGGAGGAGACGGAATGGATCTGATAACAGCACCAAAAGGAGTTCGGGATATTCTTCCCGACGAATCGTGGAAGTGGGCATACGTCTTTCAGGTAGTGCGGGATACCGCTCGCCGCTTCGGCTATTCGGAGGTTCACCTGCCGATATTCGAGCACACGGAGCTCTTCTCACGCGGCATCGGCGAGACGACCGATGTGGTGGAGAAGGAGATGTACACCTTTATGGACAAGGGAGAACGTAGTATTACCCTGCGTCCGGAGGCCACTGCGTCGATGATGCGCTCTTACCTTGAGCACGGGATGGACAGAGGGGTTCAGCCGGTCAAACTGTGGTGCACGGGACCGATGTTCAGGCACGAAAGGCCGCAGAAGGGGCGTTTCAGGCAGTTCTGGCAGGTGGACTTCGAGAGCATCGGTGCTGCTTCTCCTTACGCCGACGTCGAGACGATAGCGGTCGCGATGGAGATCTTCCGAAGCCTGGGGCTCGGGAAGCTTGAAGTAGTGATAAACTCCGTGGGGTGCCCAGTCTGCCGCCCGGACTACCGAGCAAGGCTCGTCGAGTACTTCTCATCCAGGAAGGACAGTCTATGCGAGACCTGTATCGGCAGGCTCGAGCGCAACCCGCTGCGCATACTCGACTGCAAGAGAGAGTCGTGCCGCGAGGTCGCCGAGGGGGCGCCGGACGTGTTCGCGCACCTGTGCGACGAGTGCCGCGACCATTTCAATGACGTGAAAAACGCCTTGGACGCCATCGGTGCCTCTTACAGGCTGGACAAGAGGCTGGTTCGCGGCCTTGACTACTATACCAAGACCGCTTACGAGGTACTGTCGGGCGAGCTGGGGTCACAGAACGCCGTATGCGGAGGAGGGCGGTACGACAACCTGGCGGAGGCGATAGGCGGTCCGCACATCCCCGCCGTCGGATTCGCCGCCGGAGTGGACAGAATTCTGATGGTCATGGAGCAACAGGGATGCTCCTTCGGAGATCGGTTGGTGCTCGACGCGTTCGTGGTGGCTCAGCAGGATCTATTCAGGACGGATGCCCTCAAGCTTGCCGAGACGCTCAGGCGAAGCGGTCTTGCCGCGGAGATGGACCTTGGCGGTCGCAGCATGAAGGCGCAGATGAAGGCCGCCTCGTCGAGCGGCGCTAGATATGC